>JABDKZ010000184.1 GCA_013001935.1 Maribacter sp. | reverse complement strand
TCTGTAGTTTGTTTTGATTCTCAGCCAGAAAATTTAGTAGTTTCCGATGCAAGACGTGATGCTAACTTAGAGGATACTGATGCCTTTATATTTATTTTGGATACCTATAAGGATAACCAGAACGGCTTTGTTTTTGGTACCAATTCAATTGGGATAGAGTATGATGCCCAGGTAGATAATGAAGGTCAAGGTAATTTTAATGCAAATCGCCAACAAGGGGGGACCATTGGTGGGTTTAATATTAATTGGGATGGATCATGGGAAGTACAAACCAAAGTCGATGCTTTTGGTTGGAGCGCTGAATTTGCTATACCCTTACGAACGCTTCGATTTCAGGCAGGGAAAGACTGGGGCATTAACTTTCGCAGAAATATTAGAAAAAGCAATGAGATTGCCTATTGGGCTCCTTTGCCTGTGGGCTTTGATATATACCGGCTTTCACTCGCCGGAACACTTACTGGATTAAATCTGCGCACCCCTGGAAATTTAAAAGTCATTCCCTATGTTTTGGGACAAACATCAAAAGATTTTTCGGTTGCAGATGCTGACTATAATTATGATGCGCAAGTTGGGGGTGACATAAAATACAGTATTACACCGAGCTTGACCTTTGATTTGACTTACAATACCGATTTTGCCCAGGTTGAAGTTGATCAACAACAAGTGAATTTAGATAGGTTCAATCTGTTTTTTCCTGAAAAGAGACCTTTCTTTCTTGAAAATGCAGGGTTATTCAGTGTAGGTAGTCCAGGTGAAGTAGACCTCTTTTTTAGTCGTAGAATAGGTATTGGTGAAGACGGCAATGTAGTGCCCATAATTGGCGGTGCACGATTATCAGGTAAGGTGAATAGAACAAATGTGGGCTTATTAACCATGTTCACTGATGACGTTGGTGAAGCCAATATCGAGAAGAACAATTTTACAGTGGTCCGTGTCAATCATGAATTCAAAGGCAGGTCTGCACTTGGTGCCGTTCTCATTAATCGGGAAGGATTGCAAACCAGCGGGGATTTTAATAGGACGGTTGCATTAGATGGGAAGTTAGGTTTGGGTCGAAAAGCCCGAATGTCAGGGTTTTTTGCTAAAACTGCCGGTACCATGGCTGCAACTGATGAGCATGCCTTTAAATTTCAAACGGATTATAAATGGAACAATTGGGAAATTAGAGGTGCCTACACCGAAGTGGGTGAAGGATTTAATCCAGAAGTCGGATTCTTGTTGCGTTCAACCTTCAAGAAACCGGAAGGACTGGTGTTGTACCACCTTAGACCAAAGAAAGAGGACGCAAAGATTTTGGAATATAGACCCCATATATCATATCGCGGGTATTGGAATTTTAATGGTTTTCAGGAAACAGGCTTTTTACATGTAGATAACCATTGGGAATACAAAAGTGGGTTTGAGATTCATACTGGTGTCAATTTCACAACCGAAGGGGTTGTTGAGCCTTTTGAGATTTCGGAGAATATATTTGTACAGCCCGGGGTCTATAAACATGCCGAGTCACAAATCATAGTTATGACCAATAAGAGCAAACCAATAGCATTTAACCTTCGCTCTGTAATTGGCGGTTCATTTGGTGGCACACGTTATCTAAACAGCGCAACCTTGGCCTTACGGCGGGGAGATAAACTTAATGCGGCATTTACTTATATGTACAACATAGTTAATTTACCGGTAGGGGATTTTAATGCCAATGTTTTTATCAGCCAATTGTCCTATTCCTTTAAACCCAATATTTATATTCAAGGATTGGTGCAGAATAATACTGTTAACAAGTTATGGGCCGCAAATCTAAGGTTCGGTTGGTTACAACGTGCCAATACAGGATTATTTGTGGTTTACAACTATAATCTACAAGATGGTAGTCCGTTAAACAACAGTTTTATCGTGAAGTATACGCGAATGTTTGATTTGGTGAAATAGATAATTGCTAGCACCTATACCCCGAACTGTTGCAAATGATGATCTAAGTGTTTCGAAAATAGGGTATTCCATTCCTTTGAAGTCAAAGGACCAAATGAATGGGATTCTTTGCCATTAAAAAGGGCTTCTCCCAACTGCTGGGTCTTTTTTAAATAATCTATTAATCGTTGTTTTTCAGTATCAAATTCCCTTTTATCGCTTATGATGAACATGGGGGCCGTTCGGCTGTTCTTCTTGTACGGTGTTGGCCCAACAACGACGTTTTTTGCAAATAATTTGATTATGAATTTTTTAAATCCATGTGGCTTTGGATATTTATCTGTATATACTAATTCATAGGTAACATTACAATGAGCCAACATTTGGGCTACATTCATCTTGCCCCAAAGAGGAGGTGTGTCATTAGATAATTGGTTTATTCTCTCTATGGTTTCTTTTGACTCCTGGGCATCAAATAGATTTTTCCAACGCATGCTATCTGTTTTTAGATTGGATTAAAAATACGATTATTGTGGTTCACTACTATTAAATCATATGAACAGCTCGATATTTCAGGACTTGAATGAGGCTTAAGATTGTCTGTATTTCGCTACAAAACGTTTTAAAATATCCTTAGGTATTGGTGTGTTGGTCCCACGTACCGAGGCAATCAAAACTTCCGCCTCCTCAGGCTCAAAATAACCATGATTTTTATAGGCGTAAATTCGTAAAATGAATTCATTAGCGTCGGCCTCTGGATGGAATTGTGTCGCATAGATATTATTTTTGACCCTGAACATTTGTACAGGACAGGGTTGGGATGTAGCCAATAACACTGCTCCGGGTGGCACCTGGTCACACGCCTCCTTATGGCCTACCATGGCTGAGAAAGTTTGTGGTAACCCTTTTAATAGTGGGTCCTTTGTGCCTTCTTCAGTAACGACAATATCGACACTACCAATTGGTTCAGGATATTTATTCGATATCTCCGCCCCACAGTATTTACCTAAAAGCCCATTTCCTGAACAAGCTCCGAGAAATGGAAAGTCTTCCGGTACTACGCGCTCAAACAAGGTGTTATAAAAGGCCTCAATATCTTTTTGGGTCTGGCTTTTATTAGCATAGGGAATGCTAACATCAAACGGACTGCCACCTGCAATAATGGCCGAATAGTCCTCGATTTTGATTTTAGGTATGCCTTGTTCCAAACGAATACGGTGTACTTCGCTCCTTTCCAAACCACCCACGCGCAATAGGGCTTCGAACTCACTATCAGAAGTTTCATTTTCCGGCCGCATTTGTAAAATGAGTATTTTTTTCACATTACCACAGGTTTATTTAATTTCTTTCGATAGGGATTTTAATAACTTTTTTCTTGTACTTCGATACGTGATGAGGTTAAGATTATAATCGGTGTAACTTCTAAAGAGTTTTTTAACCAACCTTTGCTGTTTTCTTTTGTTTTTAAGTTTTAGGGCATGTAGTAATTCATAATCCTCACAACCAATTCTATGTGCTTCAAAACGAATAGAGGACAGGGGTTCATCTGAACCAGGGTATACAATATGGGTATCACCTGCAGGGAGGTAGTTATTAGCGCTGGCTGCTGGTGAAGGATGTTTTACAACGCTATACTCAAAAGGATCTTCCTTGTATTGGTTAAGACCCCAATGAAGATATCCGCCGGTATTGTAGTGTGTCGCTCCCCAGCCAAAATATACCTGACGTAGTTTTTCCATATCCAAAGTTCTGTTCAACCATTTACCTCCAGGAATAAGACATGTGTACACCAATACCTTTTCGCCTTTATTTTGTCGCTCCTTAAAGAATGTTTCATTTTCTTGAAAATCATTTATCAAGGGGCACCAAATATCAATGGCTCCTAAGATACCTTCTTTATCGTTTGTCGCTTCCATGATCTTAGCTTGGGGAAATAGTTCTTTGACTTGTTTTACGATGTCTTTATAACAAGCTTCATTTACACTTGTGGGTTCATCTGCTATATGTTGTAGCCAATTATCGGTGAGATTGTTTTTAACACAAAACTCTTTTATTGAGGTTATTAGTTTAGCAATATCATTCGCGCCGTTTTCCTTGTAGTATCTTTTACCAGTTAATACAACTTTCAATTCAGGATCTCCCCAATCGTCATTTTCCCCACGGAACATTAAATGTGGAGCTTCAAAATATTTAAACCCGTATTTTCTAAAGATATCAATGAATGCCAACATTTTATCTTCATCTAAGACAACAGTATCATTTTCGAAGTAAATAAGTTCCCCGGGAATGGTGACTGAATTCTGTCGGCCATGTGCCATAAGACGAGCGTATTTGTTCATCATTTTGAACCAGGATATTGACCATCTTTCAAGTCTGTGGTACTTTTCAATATTGGTCAAACTAAACCAATTGGTGTAAAAGAAATTGCTTTGACCAAGTTCAGGCAGTTTCACAGGATGAACGTTAATAATAAAAGAACCATCGGCTTTAATTCCTTCGCCATGTATTTCAATTGCTATCTTGTGCTTTCCTGGTTTATTGATTAATTCCGGGGGTATTGCAAGTCTATAGGCAGAAAAATTGGTTTTGCTCACCATATGATTATTCCTCAGCGGCCGTATTATTTCAAATATTCTAAAAGGTGCCCTGCGGACTACATAGGGATTTTTTTTATTGATAAATTGTTCCGTTCTGCTATCGAGTCCTGTATTTTGTTCTACCGGAACGTCAATAAGTTCATTCCAAACATTGATGTTAAGTGGTATTCCATTTTTTATGGCAACTATTTCGAAAACAGATCCTATGGGAATATTTAAAAGTACATGTACATCGGCTTCTGTTCCTAAAGGAAAATCCGCCTTCCAGGTATTATCAAAAGAACTTAAATCATTCTGGTCAGGATATATCGCTTCTAAGGGGTCAACAAGCCAAATTTGTGCATTGAGACCATGAAGTATTAAAAATTGAAAAATTAATAAAGCATAGTATTTCATATAAATAGTATCCTCATGAGTTACCTAGGAGCATAGCTTACAAAGGCAATTTGCTGGCTATCAGGTGACCATGAAGGTACATTAATAGTGCCTTGTCCGCCGAATATTTTTGCTAAAACCATTACTTCCTTGCTCTCAAGATTCATCAGTCTAAGCATAACATCTTTGTTCGGTGGGTGGTCGCCAGCGGGCACATCTGTATTAAAGGTGACATACACCAACCACTTTCCGTCGGGTGAAGGGTGGGCGAACCAATCGTTGTATTTATCAGTAGTAATTTGCTGCTGTTCGGAACCATCGGGTTTCATACGCCAAATTTGCATTGTTCCCGTGCGGGTTGAGTTAAAATAGATATACTTCCCATCAGGGGAGTAATCAGGGCCGTCATCGAGACCTTCGGTATCAGTAAGCCGCACTTCTTCGCCACCTTCAAAGGGAATTGTGTATATATCATAATTGCCATTTCGCTCGGCGCAATAGGCCAATGTTTTGCCATCCGGAGACCATCCATGCCAGTACGATGGGGACAAGGGTGTAATTTTCTTTGGAACACCCCCGGCAATAGGAATGGAATAGATTATTGAACTCCCTGATTCGGTTTGGTCACTGATAACCATCTGGGTACCATCAGGCGATATGCCATGATCATTGTTGATTTTGTTCGCAAAATCTGTCGGGATCAGTTCAGGTGAACCACCCTCTACTGGAATGCTATAAAGCAAGCCTTGGCTATTATAGATTAATGTTTTACCATCGGGTGTCCAATTCGGGGCTTCAATATGTTCTTTTGGCAAGTGCACAACCCTTCTATTTAATGAGGCAATATCCAAAATTTCCAAGGTGCTTTTTACTTTCATGGGCTGATTTGATTTTTCTTCAATTTTATTGATTGAAACCTTTGTGAATTTGATAGTCTCAACAACATCACTATTGTGCGAGCAAACGCCAAGACCAATATAATAGGGTTCTTCAAAATTCATTCTTAATGACCCTCCAGCGTATGCTAAATCACCATTCGCAGATGCGAGCTGCATTGCTATGTATTTCCCTTTTTTTTGCAGCAATGCTTTTTTGGGAGCGATACGATTAGACTTGACTTCATGGGTCAACCCGCCTTTGGTTTCCCTATACTGCATTGATGTAAGTCCGTCACCATGCACGGCAATGTCAACATAAGGGGCATCCGGTTCGAGGCTTTGGCGAATCATCAAACAGGCTTTTCTGTGGGGATCAACGCCAGCTCCGAGCATTTCAATGGTCGCCTCTAAAGAAACATCACCAGACATCATTTTGTAGGCAAAATGTAATTCATCGGTATTGAACCACATATTTGTTCCGCTACCTGAAATTGTATAGGTGCTATCCGTAGCATTGAAAACGACAGTGCCTTTATGTTTAACGTTTCCAATATCACTACTGCTCTCAAAAATTCCCAAATCTGGATTTTGCTGACTTTGCAGCGTTACGACAAATGCAATAAGAAGTGTAAGTGTTGAAATTATTTTGAATTTCATTGTTCCAGGGATTGGTTATTCGTGTAAAAAGGTAGTTAAAAATGCATAGATTTCCCACAGAATTATACTATTTGTATTTGTACTTTTGCCAAAAGAAAATCAATGAATAGTAGAGCACTCCAATTAAAGGCATTCGACCGTTTGCTGACAACAATGGACGAACTTCGAGCGCAATGTCCATGGGATAAAAAACAGACCATGCAAACGCTAAGACATCTTACGATAGAGGAGACCTATGAACTTGGTGATGCTATATTGGATGATAATCTGGTTGAGGTTAAAAATGAACTGGGCGACC
>JABDKZ010000179.1 GCA_013001935.1 Maribacter sp. | reverse complement strand
AAATAATCTTGGTAATCCTTGCCTAAATAAGCCTATAAAATATGGATTTGAAGGACAGAATACCATCATTTATGACTAACTTTATAGTTGGTTTACCAAAGCGAGATGCTGAATAATTTTTCTAAAGTTGTACGTTAGAAGTACGATGATATATACGTTCATGACACCCTAATAGGCAATAAAATAGCATAAGTATATAAAAAACAATAAAAATGAGTAACTACCACATTAAACATTTAGAGGAATACTTTCAAGTTTATAGAAAGGCAATCCGAAATCCTGAGGGTTTTTGGGAAGAAATAGCAGAGGAACATTTTCTTTGGCGCAAAAAATGGGACAAGGTATTGGAATGGGATTTTACCAAACCCGAGGTAAAATGGTTTCAAGGTGCAAAATTGAACATTACTGAGAATTGCATTGACAGGCATTTGACGATCCAAGGAGATAAGACCGCGATTATTTTTGAACCTAACGACCCCAAGGAAGAGGCCCAGCATATTACTTATAGGCAATTGCATGAGAAGGTCTGTAAAATGGCTAATGTTCTTAAGGAAAATGGCATTAAAAAAGGAGATAGGGTCTGCATTTATCTTCCAATGATTCCTGAATTGGCCATATCGGTACTGGCATGTGCCCGAATCGGTGCGATACATTCAGTCGTATTCGCCGGTTTTTCTTCGAGCGCTCTTGCGACTAGGATAAATGATTCCGATTGTAAATTGGTCCTTACCTCGGATGGTTCTTACCGCGGAAGTAAAACGATTGATCTAAAGGGTATTGTGGACACCGCTTTGGATTATTGTCCCGACGTTGAAACGGTACTTGTTGCCAAACGTATTAATAGTGACATTACCATGAAAAAAGGTCGCGATAAATGGTTGGCACCACTTATGAAAGATGCCAGCGACCACTGTCCCGCCGAAATCATGGATGCGGAAGATTTGCTTTTTATTCTGTACACCTCGGGATCAACAGGCAAACCAAAAGGCATGGTTCACTCTTGTGGAGGCTATATGGTTTTTACCGCTTATACTTTTAAAAATATTTTCCAATATAAAAAAGATGATGTGTATTGGTGTACCGCCGATATCGGCTGGATAACCGGGCACTCCTACATTGTTTATGGCCCATTGGCGAATGGTGCCACCACGGTGATGTTCGAAGGGGTTCCTTCTTATCCCGATTTTGGTCGATTCTGGGAGATAGTCCAAAAACACAAAGTAAATCAATTCTATACTGCCCCTACAGCGATTAGAGCCTTGGCTAAGGAGAAGTTGGAATATGTAGAAAAATACGATTTATCATCCTTAAAGGTCTTGGGCACAGTAGGTGAACCCATTAATGAGGATGCCTGGCATTGGTATAATTATAATGTGGGTAAAAATCGCAGTCCGGTTGTTGATACTTGGTGGCAAACGGAAACCGGAGGCATTATGATCTCACCCATGCCCTATGTTACACCAACAATACCAACGTTTGCGACCCTACCCTTCATTGGGGTACAACCGGCATTAATGGATGAAAATGGTAAAGAATTAAAAGGAAATCAAGTAGAGGGGCGACTCTGTATTAAATTCCCATGGCCATCAATTGCCAGAACCATTTGGGGCAACCATGAACGCTATCGAGACACCTATTTTTCAGCGTATAAGAATATGTACTTTACGGGTGATGGTGCCAGTAGGGATGCTGTTGGGTATTACAGAATTACCGGTAGGGTTGATGATGTAATTATTGTTTCAGGTCATAATTTGGGTACGGCACCAATCGAAGATTCAATAAACGAGCACCCAGCTGTTGCCGAATCGGCAATTGTAGGTTTTCCACACGATATAAAAGGAAATGCCCTTTATGGCTATGTTATCCTTAAAGAAGCTGGTGAAGTGCGTGAAAAAGATGATCTCCGTAAGGAAATCAATCAACAGATCACTGAGCATATCGGGCCCATTGCCAAATTGAACAAAATTCAATTTGTACCTGGACTGCCCAAAACAAGAAGTGGAAAGATTATGCGACGAATTTTACGTAAAATCGCAGGTAAGGATGCTTCCGACCTTGGGGATATCAGTACCTTATTGAATCCGGAGGTTGTGGAAGAAATCAAGAAGAATGCGCTGTAATCCAATTTTGTTTTAATAGCAATTGTAAACCTATGAAACCGTTTCTTAGTTCACCCTAAGAAGCGGTTTCTGTTTATTCTAATATTATCTAAGCAATAAGTTTTGATTGTTTTAAAGCCTGTCTGCGCATAATTATAAAGACTGCAATTGAAAGTAGTCCACAAATAGCCAAACCAATGAACATGGGCAAAACTGTTTCTTGAACAAAACTTCCTATATATGCTGCAATAGGAATTGAAAGTATTGTTGAAATAAAGCCAGTAATGGCCGCACCAATACCTGCGATATGACCTATAGGTTCCATAGCTATGGATCTAATGTTACCCCATACAAATCCCAAACAAAAGAATTGTACTGATAAAAACGCAATCAATACAATCAAACTTGGATTACTTGAATTCCAAAAAAGAGCCAAATATAAAATTGCAAATCCACTAAAAAAAGTTAGTGCTGTAAATGCCAACTTTCGCATACCGAACCTTAATACCAATGTCCCGTTCAAGAAAGTGGCCAAACCTATCGAGATGGCAAGTCCGGCAAAAATATATGGGAATTCATCAACCAAGCCATATTGATCTTCAAAAATATGTTGCGAAGCACTCAGATATACTAAAAATGAACCTGTTATAAGTCCTGAAACAACTGTAAATGCCAAAGTTTCTTTATACCTAACAAGCTCCTTTAATCCATCAACAAAAACATGGCTTGAAAACGGAATCTTATATTCAGGATGCAAGGTCTCGGGCTGCCTTCTCCAATACCAAACTCCAATGACCAGTGCGAATAATATTTGAAGATAGAATATCGCTTCCCAGCCAAAAAGGTCCATGATGGCCTTTCCTATGGCAGGGGCCACTACAGGAATCAAGATAAAAAATGC
>JABDKZ010000005.1 GCA_013001935.1 Maribacter sp. | reverse complement strand
GGCCGTACGCTGTGTAAGCGAGGCCATATCCGTGGGGTATCGCCTTATTGATACGGCCATGATTTATGGGAACGAGAAAGCTGTAGGGGCTGGGATCAAAAAAAGTGGTATTGCCCGCGAAAAACTGTTTGTTACCTCCAAATTATGGGCCAGTGATATGGGCTATGAAAGTGCCAAAAAAGCCTTTCAGACCTCCTTGGATAAATTGAAAACGGACTACTTGGATCTCTACCTCATCCACCGACCCCGAGGAGACGTCAAAGGTTCCTGGACCGCCATGGAAGAGCTTTACAAGGCAGGGAAGATAAAGGCCATTGGCCTCAGTAATTTTGAAGAAGACCATTTAAAAGAGCTATTCGCATATGCCAAAATAAAACCTACGGTAAATCAGATCGAGACCCATGTTTTCTTTCAACAGCACAAGGCACAAAAGGTTCTCGAGCAATACAACATTCAGATGGAAGCCTGGTCCCCTTTTGCCAGAGGTCGCAACAATATGTTCACCGATCCCACCTTGGCCGCTATCGGTAAAAAGCACAACAAGAGCAATGCCCAAGTATGCCTTCGATGGCTATATCAAAGGGGTATTGTTGCCATCCCTAGAACATCCCAAAAAGCCCATATGATCGAGAATATGACCCTATTTGATTTTGAGCTCGATGCCTCCGATATGGAGTCCATAGCCACCCTAGATCTCAACAGGACCCAATTTCCAGAATGGAGATAATCCGTAAGAGGCACTTATAAGACCTAGCCTCTTAATCAAAGAAATCAATTTGCGTGAGGTGGATAAACGTTTGCCAACTGAAAAATAATGCGTACTATTATCGAAGTTTTTTAATACCATAAAACAACGATGAAAGGTGCTGTAGAATTTTTGGTCCCCCCCTACCTTATACTACTACTGGTTATTTTTATATTACCATTTTATAGTGTGGAATCCTATTCCATTTTACAAAACACCAGCAGCCATTTGGGAGCCCAGCATGCCCCTTATGCCTGGGTAATGAACACAACTTTTGTTTTATTGGGCCTAGGGACCATGCTAAGCGGTTGGCCCTATCTAAAAGGGTATGGTTTCCATA
Organism: Maribacter sp.; assembly: GCA_013001935.1. Taxonomy (GTDB): domain Bacteria; phylum Bacteroidota; class Bacteroidia; order Flavobacteriales; family Flavobacteriaceae; genus Maribacter_A. Next base: position 1,931 of record JABDKZ010000005.1, on the reverse strand, counting down.
AACTGGCGTTGCTCATTTTTGGGTTTTCGCTTATTGGAGCGGCCATCTACCAACATGCCCCCATTATTGAAGGTGTTACGTTTGACGCAAAGGAAGATCGGATGCATTCCATTTTTTCATCTTTGACTGGAGCTTCGTTTACAGTATTCGCTATAGGGGCTGTCTTTATTCTAAGGCATAGGACCGCAAAAATTTCGGCCTTGTCCGTTGGCGTATTGGCTATACTGCTTTCGGTTCTTATATTCACAGTTCCCGAATTCAAGGGCATTTGGCAACGCGCACTATTCATCGTTGCCTTTGGTTGGCTTATTGTACTTTTTAACGGACAGGAAAAGGGGAAACGAAGACCATATAGCTTTTAAAAACCACAAATTAAATGACAAAAAAAACGTTCATTCTTGGGCTGGTATTAATTTTAAGTACCCTTGTTCTATCCTCTTGCAAGACTGGCGCAAATGTATTGGGGACAACCCCAACGACCAATTCAAAAAAATCCCTTGCAAAACCCTATTTGATCTTGATTTCCCTTGACGGTTTTCGCTGGGATTATATGGAGCGATTTAACCCTCCCAATATGAGTGGTTTTATTCAACAGGGCGTAAAAGCAGCGTCGCTGGTTCCGTCTTTTCCTTCCAAAACATTTCCCAACCATTATACGATTGCGACAGGCATGTATCCTGACAAACATGGCATTTTGGCCAATTCGTTTTATAGCAATGCCAAAGATTTAATATATAGCATCAGGAATCGTGAAATGGTTGAAGATGGCAGCTTTTATGGGGGATCACCTATTTGGGTACAAGCAGATAAGGCAGCTATGGTCTCTGCCAGCTATTTTTTTGTGGGATCTGAAGCCGATATCATGGGCATAAGACCTACCTACTATCACAGGTATGATGGTAAGATAAAGAATGATGACCGTGTTGCAGAAGTCTTAAAATGGTTGGCGTTGCCTGAAAAGGAGCGTCCACATATGATTACTATGTATTTTTCCGATATGGATGATGTGGGACATAGATTCGGACCAAATAATGATGAAGTATTAAAAAAAACAGTATTCAATTTAGATCGCAGTTTAGGGGATTTGTTTAATGGAGTTGATGCTACTGGCCTACCTGTAAACATCATCATAGTTTCTGATCATGGTATGGCAGAACAATCCGCAGCCAACCTCATTCCCATAGAGGATATAAAGAATGACAACTTGTATTCTACAATAGATAATGGCGCTATCGTAAATATTCATCCAAAAAAAGGTGTTCACATCGACTCCATTTTTAGGTATCTAAAAACGAAGGAAAAACATTTCCGCGTTTACAAAACAGAAAATACCCCAGGGTTTGAATACAGTCCCGAAAATAAGGATTGGGGAGCCATTCAGCTAATACCGGATTACAGCTATTATTTTCTAAGTAGCCGAGGCATAGAAGCTAGAAAGAAAAATCCCAACACCCTATTTGGTGTACATGGTTACGACCCCAAATACAAGGAAATGCATGGCATATTCTATGCCAATGGCCCGGCTTTTAAAAAAGGATATGAGGTCTCTTCGGTAAAAAACATTCATATTTATCCATTAATGTGCAAAATCTTGGGCTTGAAAATCCCGAACAATATCGATGGGAAATTAAGTGAAATTGAAAATGTCTTAAACTAATACCTGTACTTTGGAGCTAACAGCTTTTTGAAAAAATAGTCAACGAATTTCGTTATATTTAAGCATATTACTACTTAGAAATGTGTTGACCCCTAGTTAGTTTCATTCCTATGAAAAATTGGAAAAAAACAAGCCTTCTGACGGCAATTGTACTATTGCTAGTTCTTTTCAGTGTTTTCTACCTATTTAAAATGTCAATTACAATACCTTCTTCCGATATTGAATTTTCTCCCGGATCAGATCTTAGCAGCATAAAACTTGAATACAGCGCTGC
>JABDKZ010000159.1 GCA_013001935.1 Maribacter sp. | reverse complement strand
ATTAATAGTCAAATTCAAATTACACGATTAGAGGTGTGGGTAACGAATAGAAGCCAACAAACATTAAATGTAAGGAATGTAGTAGCTATTCAGGATTTGGGAGAGTCTAACGAACCCAAGACGAGGATAGGAATTAATAACAGTGCCCCAGCTGGGTTTTTTAACGACCCAAGCAACCCTTTACCTAGAAATAACGCCAATGATTATGATCCGGAAGCGATAGGCGCGGGAGGGGTTCTAACAGAATCTATTCGAGACATAGCAACCGTAGAATCCGGGTTTAATGTTCCCGGCTATCAGGTGAATCAAGGTTTTGATTATGCCATTCTTGAGAATGCTCGAAAACTGGAACTTACCCGGGATTATCAATTCAACACCCAACTTGGATATGTTTCGTTGAACCAAAGGTTGAGTAATGACGAGGTATTGGCAGTTGCTTACCAATACACCTATAAAGGTGAAGTATACCAAGTAGGGGAATTTGCAAATGGCGGCCTGGATGCGACGACGGTATCTAGTGGGGTAAATCCAGTGGTAAATAATAATACGTTAATATTAAAACTACTTAAAAGTAATATCACCAACATCTCGGATCCGATCTGGGATTTGATGATGAAGAATATTTATGCCACAGGTGCCTTTAGATTAAGTCAGGAAGATTTTAAATTGAATATTCTTTATTCTGACCCTACGCCAAGGAATTATATAACCCCAGTCGAAGAAGGCCCAGGCTCCGGTTGGCCAACTTCTCCGAAACCGTTACAGGAACGCATATTGTTGGATGTTTTTAATTTGGATAGACTGAATGTTTACAATGATGTACAACCTGGCGGTGATGGTTTTTTTGACTTTATACCGGGAATAACGGTTGACACCCAGGGCGGGAAGATAATATTCACGAAGGTTGAACCTTTTGGTGAATTTATGTTCAACTTATTGGGTAACGGTACATACGATGTGGTCAATGACCAAGGATATAATGAGAACCAAAAGAAATATGTGTTTAGGGAAATGTATGCCCAGACTAAGGCTGCAGCCTTACAAGATCCCGTAAAAAATAAATATGTTTTAAAGGGTAGATACAAATCTGAGGGCAGTAATGGTATTCCCATTGGTGCTTTCAATGTGCCACGTGGCTCGGTTAGGGTTACTGCTGGCGGCAGAACCTTGCAAGAGGGAATTGATTATACTGTAAACTACCAAGCCGGTACCGTACAGATATTAGACCCTAGTCTTGAAGCGTCTGATACACCAATCAATATCTCAGTTGAGAACAATGCTGTCTTTGGTCAACAGACCAGAAGATTTACTGGAATAAATGTTGAACATGAAGTAAACAAGAACTTTTTACTGGGTGCTACCCTCTTAAATTTAAATGAAAGGCCGCTTACCCAAAAATCGAACTTTGGTGTTGAGCCTGTTAACAATACTATTTTTGGATTGAATGGTAATTTCTCAACCGAGGTACCTTTCCTTACGCGATTGGCAAACAAACTACCGAATATTGATACCGACGTACCATCGAACTTATCGGTACGTGGCGAAGTTGCTTTTTTGGAAACAAATTCTCCCAAAAATGCCGATTTTCAAGGTGAGACAACTACTTATTTAGATGATTTTGAAGGTGCTCAGGCCTTAATAGATATTCGCTCATCTTTGGGCTGGTCTCTTGCTAGTACGCCACTGGAATTTGCCCCTGGTGGTGTACTTCCAGGGACTTCTCCAGAAGACCCGAACAACTTGATCAACGGTTTTGGAAGAGCCAAGGTAGCATGGTATACTATAGACCCAATTTTCTACACGAATCAACGACCAGCCAGTATAAATGATAATGATATCTCTACCAATGCTACCCGAAGGGTCTTCATTGATGAGGTCTTTCCGCAAGTTGATATTGCGCAAGGACAAACTACGGTACAGGGAACACTAGACTTGGCATATTATCCGAATACCAAAGGGCCTTATAATACAAATCCAGATTTTGATACCGAGACTTCCCAAAATAAATGGGCTGGTATAATGCGATCATTAAGCAGTACGAACTTTGAACAATCCAATGTAGAATTCGTACAATTTTGGGTATTAGACCCTTATGTTGACGGCGAAGCAACAAGCCCTGGAGAATTGGTTTTTAACTTAGGAAACATATCTGAAGATGTATTAAGGGATGGTAGAAAACAGTATGAGAATGGGTTGCCCGTAGATGCCGACGCATTGATTCATCAATCCTCATGGGGTATTGTGCCTGCCACGCAGGCCTTGATATACGCTTTTGATGCAAATGAAAGCAATAGGGCTGTACAGGATGTTGGTTTTGATGGTTTAAATGATGCCGATGAGGCTGCTATATATGGTCCGGGAGAAGACCCGGCTTTTGATAATTATCAGTATTATTTAAATCGTGAAGGGGGTATTTTGGAACGATACCTGGATTTTAATAACCCCGACGGAAATTCGCCGGTACAAGTAACGAATACCAATAGGGGTTCAACCACCTTGCCAGATGTAGAGGACATCAACAGGGATTTGACAATGAATACGGTAAATAGCTATTTCGAGTATAGAATTCCCATTGCGCCAAATAGTAGTATCGATGACAAATATGTAACTGATATCAAGGAGGGGGTAACCCCCGAACTGCCAAATGGGTCACAACTTAATCGTAGATGGATACAATATAAAATACCACTGAGTGATTTTAGTAATGCATTAGGGGGTATCACGGATTTCAGATCAATTAGTTTTATGCGGATGTACCTCACAGGTTTTAGTAGTGATGTGGTATTGCGTTTTGCAACTATGGACTTGGTTCGTGGCGATTGGCGAACCTATACCAAATCATTGAGATCAGATAATTTGGGCGGCCCTTTACCAGATAATGACTTAACCGTATTGGATGTAAACACGGTGAATATTGAAGAAAATAACACTAGAATTCCAATACCCTATGTAATACCTCCAGGAGTGCAACGGGAACAATTAAATAATAACAATACTATTATTCGCCAGAATGAACAATCTTTGTCTCTTAAGGTAGAAGACTTAGAACCACAGGATGCCAGAGGTGTTTTCAAGAGTTTTAATATTGATATCCGGCAATATCAGAAACTGAAGATGTTCATACATGCTGAAAAAATAAATACTAATGATTATTCCGATGATGCTAATCCGTTTGTTGGGTTTTTTAGATTTGGCACTGATTTATCTCAAAATTTCTATCAGGTGGAATTGCCTTTGCAATTTACCCCACATGGGTCCATATCCCCAGAGGTTATTTGGCCCGATATAAATGAAATGGAGATTGTCCTTGATGATTTAAATAAGGTAAAATCCTATAGGATCGCAAACAGAAACAATTCCCCTTTAAATGAGTTACAATATTTTGAAGTTGTAAATGGGGAGGTAATCCCAGTTCCTGAGTTTGCACCTACCACATTAGGAAGGGTACGTTTTGGGATTCGCGGTAACCCATCTTTAGGGAGCCTGCGAAACGCCATGATAGGGATTAAAAATGTTGACAACCTCCCTGCACGGGGTGAATTTTGGTTCAACGAACTTCGCTTAGCCGGCTTGGACAATAAAGGGGGTTGGGCCGCTATTGCTTCAGTTGATGCCAATATGGCCGATTTTGCCAATATTACGGCAACCGGGAGCAAAAGTACATCAGGTTTTGGTGCTGTTGACCAAATGCCAAATGAGCGCGCACGTGAGGATGCCATTTCTTACGATTTGGTCACCAATGTAAATGTGGGTCAATTATTACCGCAAAAATGGGGGGTACAAATTCCTTTTAACTACGGAATTTCCGAACAATTGATTACCCCTGAATTTGATCCTGTTTATGATGACCTAAAATTGGAAGACCTGATCGATGCGGCACCAACGCAAGAAGAAGCAGAAAGGACATTGGAGCAGGCCGAGGACTACACAAAACGAACAAGTATAAATTTAATAGGGGTTCGTAAAGATAGGGGTGCCGATGCTGATGCCAATTTCTATGACGTGGAGAATTTCACCTTCAACTACTCCTACAATCAAACCGATCATCGAGATTTTGAAATTGAAACGCTTAAAGACCAAAATGTGAATACCGGGTTTATCTATAATCATAACTTCCAACCCGTAGAGGTTGCCCCGTTTGCAAAAAAAGACTCCTTGTTTACGGGTAATTATTGGCAATGGCTGAAAGATTTGAACTTTAATTTACTTCCAAATAGTGTTTCTCTTAATTCAAACATTAACAGGCAGTTTAATCAGCAAAGGTTTCGGGAGGTTTTTGAACCGGGCGTAGAATCTTTGGATTTGCCGGTCCTGCAGCAACGTAACTATATGTTCAACTGGCAGTATGCCATTAATTATAGTTTAACCCAATCATTGAGCTTGAACATTACTGCAAGCAATAATAATATTGTGAGAAATTATTTTAATGAAGATGGTAATCCAGATTCTCAAATTAATCCGACTCTAGGATTATGGGACGGATTCTGGGATTTGGGGGAACCAAATAGGCATGCGCAACGATTAGAGCTGAATTATGATTTACCTTTTAATAAGATTCCCGCATTGGATTTTATTAGTGCGCAATATTCTTTTGCCAGTGATTTTGATTGGCAACGTGGAGGCGATGCGTTGCGTATTGTGGCTGGTGATGATATCAATACCGTACAAAATGCAAATACCCATAACTTGACCGCAGCCTTTAGCATGCAAAGATTCTATGATTTAATCGGTCTCAAGAAGAGAGATGGCAAAGTGGCGGCTCGTAGGACTCCCGTAAGAAGGGACAAAGCAGGAAATATAGCATCTGATAAAGAGGCTCCTACCAAAAAGACCAGTGCCCTGGCGAATACGGCAATCGACATTATTACAATGGTCAAAAGGTTGAATATAAATTACAATGAGAGTAATGGTACAGTACTTCCTGGATATACACAGTCTATTGGTTTTATAGGTACTACCAAACCAACCTTAGGTTTCGTTTTTGGAAGCCAGGCCGATGTGCGTTATGAGGCCGCGCGCAAAGGATGGTTAACGGGTTTTGCTGATTTTAATGAACAGTATATTAAACGAACCAATAGACAACTGAGTCTTACAGCAACAGCACAACCCATAAATGATCTTACTATAGATCTTTCCGGGGAAAGACAATACTCCTATAGTTATCAAGAAAATTACGATTTACAATCCTGGTTGCAAGAGCAAAGTGGTTTGGTCAATGAATTTGGGAATTTCAGTATTTCAACCATGATGATCGGTACCTCCTTCAGCAAGAGCGACGAATTTAGTTCAGCATTGTTCCAGACATTTAGGGATAATAGAATTACCATTGCAAACAGATTGGAATCTGACAGAGGAAATCAGTCATCCGGTGTAGACGACGAGGGTTATCCTCAACTTTATGGTAAGACCCAACAAGATGTGCTGCTTCCAGCTTTCTTTGCTGCCTATACAGGTCAAGATGCCAATAAGGTGAACTTAGATGCCTTTCGGCAAATACCCATACCCAATTGGAATATAAAATACACGGGATTAATGCGTAACAAATGGTTTAAAAAGAAATTCAGGCGTTTCTCTTTAAGTCATGGTTATAGAGCTTCTTATAGTATTAATTCGTTCCAGACCAATTTAGAGAAGCAAAATACGCAAATAGACCCCGAAACGGGTAATTTGCTGCCAGATTTGATTTTAAACAATGTGGTATTGACCGATCAGTTTAATCCGTTAATGCGCGTAGATTTTGAAATGAAGAATTCTGTGAGCGTTTTGGCCGAAGTTAGTAGGGACAGGGCATTGTCAATGAGCTTTGATAACAACTTAATGACCGAAATCAATGGCCAGGTCTATACCCTTGGACTGGGATATAGATTTAAAGATGTAAAGTTCGTTACCAATATCGGTGGTAATAAAACGCGCTTAAAAGGCGATTTGAACCTTAAAGGCGATATATCGATGAGAGATAATATTACAATTATAAGGAATTTGGATATAGATAATAACCAAGTAACCTCAGGTCAAAATTTGTTCTCTTTGAAGTTTACCGCTGATTACGCTTTAAGTAAAAATTTGAACGCCTTGTTCTACTACGATCATTCATTCTCGAAATTTGCTGTTTCCACGGCGTTTCCCCAAACCACTATTAATTCTGGATTCACGCTAACGTATAATTTTGGTAATTAAA
>JABDKZ010000130.1 GCA_013001935.1 Maribacter sp. | reverse complement strand
GAAATATCATGGGATTGTATTTTACCTCCCCAATCTTCGACCAACAAATTCATTTGAGCCAGACCTTCTTTGATCTTCTCTGGATTGGCCGTTGGCCTATCTATTTTATTTATCGCGAAAACAATAGGCACGCCTGCTGCCTGTGCATGACTGATGGCCTCTTTGGTTTGAGGCATTATATCGTCATCAGCCGCTACTACAATTATGGCAATATCGGTGACTTGGGCTCCACGTGCACGCATCGCTGTAAAAGCTTCGTGTCCAGGGGTATCTAGAAATGATATTTTCTGGCCATCTGCGAGAGTTACACCATAAGCGCCAATATGTTGGGTAATTCCCCCACTCTCACCTGCTATCACATTTTCTTCACGAATATAATCCAACAAAGAAGTTTTACCATGATCAACATGACCCATAACGGTAACTATGGGTGCCCTGGGTAATAAATCTTCCGGGGCGTCGACTTCCTCAACAATACTCTCTTCAATATCTGCGGTTACAAATTCCACTTCATAACCAAACTCTTCTGCTACAATTGAAAGGGTCTCAGCATCTAATCGCTGGTTCATAGTCACCATAATACCCAAAGACATACATGCAGAAATGATTTCAGTTGTGCTTACATTCATCATGGTCGCAACTTCATTTGCCGTTACAAATTCTGTTACTTTCAGGGTTTTACTTTCAATTTCCTGTAGCTCAAGGTCAGCTTCTGTTTGCTGACGGTGTTGATCTCTTTTATCTCGACGATATTTAGCCCCTTTGCCTTTTTTTGACTTACCCTGCAATTTTTCAAGGGTTTCCCTAACTTGCTTTTGCACATCTTCTTCAGATGGCTCAACCTTATTTACTGTTGCAAAACGTTTTCCTCCTTTTCTTGCCCCCGGACCACCTCCTCTAGAGGGAGCACCTTTTCCAGGTCTACCAGGAGAACTTACTATTCTCTTTCTTCTTTTCTTTTTGTCTGTACTTTCAGTAGCAGCTTTTGGTTCTTCTTTCTTCTTTTTTGGCTTACTGAATTTGCTTAGATCAATCTTATCGCCCAAGATCTTAGGACCGGATAGCTTTTTATACTGTGTTGCTATTTTCTCATCTTCTGTTGGTGTCTCTTTTTCTTCAGAAGGGGTTTCTTCTAGCTTTTCTTCTTTTTTAACCACTTCTTCCGCCTTCTCAACAGCCTCAATTTTTTCTACTGGAGCAACTTCTTCCTTAACTTCTTCCTGCTCTGCCTTTTTCTCTTCAACAACGGCCTTGGCTTTTTTCTTTGGCTCCAAATCAATCTTGCCCACAGTTTTAGGTCCTGAGAGCTCCGCCTTGGCCTTTATGATGCGACCGGCAGATTCTGCACGTTTTTCACGGGCTATTCTGCGCTCTTCCTGCTCTTGCTCTAACTGCAATCTAATGGCTTCTTTCTCCTTGCGCTTTTCTTCCCCAACTTCTTGGGAGGCAACTCTTTTGCTCATATCCGTCTGGAACTCATCCAAGAGTACTTGATGCACTTCCTCAGATATTTTCGTGGTGGGTCTTGCCTCTATCTCATGCCCTTTTGACTTGAGAAATTCAACCACCCTGTCCAAAGAAATATTAAGTTCCCTCAGGACTTTATTGAGCCTTATTGTTGCATTATCTGCCATAAATAGTAATTCCTAATTCTATAAACTGCTGCTAATATATAGCTAATCTTCTAATTCTTCCTTTAGTATACGTACTACCTCAGAAATTGTTTCCTCTTCCAAATCGGTTCTTTTCACAAGGTCATCAACATCTTGCTCCAAGACACTTCTTGCTGTATCCATACCTATTTTCTTGAATTCTTCGATGATCCACGCATCGATTTCATCAGAGAATTCGGCTAATTCCACATCTTCTTCAACACCTTCACGGAATACATCAATCTCATACCCTGTAAGTTGACCAGCCAATCTTATGTTATGACCTCCCCTACCAATTGCCTTGGAAACTTCCTCTGGTCTTAGATAAACCTGAGCCGTCATTTTCTCATCGTTTAATTTAACCGATGAAACCCTTGCTGGACTCAAAGCCCTAGTTACCAACAATTGAGGATTGTTTGTCCAGTTTATTACGTCGATATTTTCATTCCCTAATTCCCTTACAATACCATGTATACGAGACCCTTTCATACCCACACAGGCTCCGACTGGATCAATACGGTCATCATAAGAATCTACCGCTACCTTTGCTTTTTCGCCCGGAATACGGACCGCTTTTTTAATCGAAATAAGGCCGTCAAAAACTTCAGGAATTTCCTGAAAGAAAAGTTGTTCTAAAAAGCGTGGGGAGCTCCTTGACATAATTATTGAAGGCTTGTTACCTTTAAGCTCAACGCTTTCTATGATACCTCTTACATTATCCCCTTTTCTAAAAAAGTCGGAAGGAATCTGGCGATCTTTCGGCAAAATAATCTCATTACCCTCATCATCCAACAAAATAATCGCTTTATGCCTTATATGGTGAACCTCAGCCGTATAGATTTCACCCTCAAGATCTTTAAATTGCTTGTAAATGGTCGTATTATCATGCTCATGGATTTTAGAAATCAAGTTTTGACGTAATGCCAAAATCGCCCTTCTTCCTAAATCTATTAATTTTACTTCTTCCGATACATCCTCACCCACCTCAAAATCCGGTTCAATTTTCTGTGCTTCGGACAATGAAATCTCTTCATTGGGCTCTTCTACTTCCCCATCTTCAACAACGATGCGGTTTCGCCAAATTTCCAAATCCCCCTTATCTGGGTTGATAATTATATCGAAATTCTCATCAGAGCCGAATTTCTTTTTAAGGGCGTTTCTAAAAACATCTTCTAAAATCGCCATTAAAGTTACCCTGTCTATGAATTTATCATCTTTAAATTCCGAGAAAGATTCAATCAGCGCAATATTTTCCATCTGTGTACTAGAATTAAAATTTTAATATAACTTTTGCTTCCTTTATATCAGAAAAGGTAATTTCTTTTTTTTTCTGAACGGTTCTCTTACCTTTTCCTATTGGTTTGGGTTCTCTTGCTTTCCATTCCAAAACAATCCCATTTTCATTGGCATCAATAAGATTAGCTTCATAAACATCTTCTGATGTCTGAACTTTTACTTTTCTACCAACATTCTTTTTATACTGTCTGGGAATCACCATTGGTGATGCAGCTCCTGCTGAAGTCACTGTCAACGAAAAATCCTCTTCTTCCCTATCCAAGTTGTGTTCTATAGCCCGACTAACCTTCATGCAATCCTGAACACTAACACCTTTGTCACCATCCAGCACAACTTTAATCCCATTATCAGCGCCCATACTAAAATCAATTAAAAACAGCGATTTATCCTGGTCCAGGGCCTCGTTCAATAGCGTCCTAACTTTGTCTTTCAACATAACTATTTGTAACAAAAGAGGGGACAAATTGTCCCCTCATGAATACCTAAATATCCTTTCAGTGGTGCAAATATACAACATTTTGTTTTCTACAACAAGCTTATTTACGCGATGTAGCGCATTACTATCATTACAGCTGTAAAGTGATATTAAAATGCTAATTTTATCAATAAGACCAACAACTACAAACTATGGAAATTTTCACATCATACAATATGATAATTGAAGCATCGATTATTGTAATCCTGTCTTTTTGGTTTAATGGAATTTCAAAAAAAACGAACATTCCCTCAGTATTGATGCTCATCGTTCTTGGTATAATCCTTCAATATGTATTGGGTTATTTTGTGCCTGAAAAACCCGAATTTGAAGGAGCCCTTGAAATTCTGGGAATTGTCGGGTTAATTATGATAGTGCTTGAAGCTGCGTTGGAACTTGAACTTAAAAAAGAAAAAATAATTCCAATATTAAAAGCCATGGCTATTGCCCTAGTAGGCCTCGTTGGTTCGGCATGGGTTGCCGCACTCATTTTGCACCAATTCATACCAGATATGTCGATGCAATCGGCCTGGTTGTATGCAACGCCATTATCTATTTTATCAAGTGCCATTATTATTCCGAGTGTAAGTGGACTATCTGAAATAAAAAAGGAGTTCCACATTTACGAAAGCACCTTTTCCGATATTATGGGGATAATGATGTTCTACTTTTTAATTGGCGGATTAAACCCTGCAGAGGATACAGGTTTTGCCGGATTTGCAATTAATATTCTGATAACAATTGTCATAGCATTAGCTGCTAGCTACGCCATAATCCTTATTTTTCAACGGATCAAGAGTCCAGCGAAATTGTTTTTATTGATTGCTGTACTCCTTTTGCTATATGCCATTGGAAAAAAATTCCACCTTTCATCACTAATCATCATTTTAATATTCGGACTCGTCATCGCCAATGTCAAACTTTTCTTCCCGGGCAAATTCGCGACTTTTTTGGAGAAGGAAAAGGTCAACCAGATTTACCATGAATTACATATCATCACCTTAGAAACTGCCTTTATTGTTCGTACCTTTTTCTTCGTGATATTCGGTATTACGATTGTCATGTCCTCCTTGGCCAGTTTGAGTGTAGTCTTGGTGAGCCTTTTGATCATTGCTTCCATTTATGGCATACGTTTCATAATACTCCGTACATTTTTCGGAAGCGATATTAGGCCACAATTATTCATAGCCCCACGTGGATTGATAACGGTCCTTTTATTCTACGCTATACCCAAAGAAGCACAGGTAGCGACTTTTGAATCGGGGATCTTATTATTTGTAATCATTGGCACTAGTTTGATTATGACATGGGCCATGATCAAAGACGGCAAAAAAATGGGAAGCCTTTTGGATGAAGATCTCTCTGATCCCAACATTATGGACATTGAGACCGAGGAAACGAAGGCTATTGACTTGAACCTAACAAACCAAATAGCGAAAGAGAAAAAGACATTGGACGAATTAGATAATGAAGGTGAAACAAAGCTTGAATAGCCTATTCTTGAAAATAATCAGATTTTAAGTCAAAATCTTGTCGATTGGGTCTTCTTGGCAGACTCGCAACGACCCTGCAGGCAGGCTGGCGCGCTTAGCATAAATCGCTCCGTACCTGATGGTTCATCCGGGCGGGCCTCTCGTACTAGCTTAGTTGTAGAAACTAAAAAATCCCAACATCTAAAGATACTGGGATCATCAATAAAATTTAGTTGGCCTACTAGGACTCCCTTCGACTGCGCTCAGGATAAACTTCTCGTCCTAGTTTGTTCCAAAAGAAAATCCCAGTAAAAACCGGGATTTATCAACTTTGTTGGCCTACTAGGACTCGAACCTAGAACGACTGGACCAAAACCAGCTGTGTTGCCAATTACACCATAGGCCATTACCTTTTTCTAAAGCCAACACCCTAATACTAATTAGGATACGTATTCTGCATTAGAGCGTGCAAATTTAAAACAAAGTTTGGTTTGCACAAACATTTTATAGAACATTCATTCAAAAAAAAAGTGCCTCTAAGGTTGTTAAAGGTTTATCAAAAATATATAGGCATATCTATATTAATTGCTAAATTCGCCCATCAGGTAAAACCAAATACTGCATGTTTTCAAAGAACTTCGAAAAATGGGACACCATACTTGGATGGGTCGTCTTCTTTATAGCACTTATTACATATAGCATAACCGTAGAACCCACTAGTAGCTTTTGGGATGCAGGGGAATATATAGCGACATCGGCTAAATTGCAGGTTGGCCATCCTCCTGGAGCCCCTTTATTGCAAATGATCGGTGCTTTTTTCGCAATGTTCGCTTTTGAACCAGACCAGGTTGCCCGTATGGTCAATTATGTTTCAGGTGTGTCTAGTGCGTTTACCATCTTGTTCATGTTCTGGACCATTACCAATCTTACAAGAAAACTGATTGCAAAAAAAGAAGTCTTGACGAATAGCAAGTCAATTGCCGTTTTGGGCAGTGGTCTTGTAGGCGCTTTGGCATTTACCTATTCCGATAGTTTTTGGTTCAATGCCGTAGAAACAGAGGTTTACGCAAGTGCAAGTCTTATTATGGCCCTATTACTCTGGTTAGGTTTAAAATGGACAGACAACTTGGACACCCCAAGAGGGGGGCGTTGGCTAATACTCATTTCGTTTGTCGTTGGTTTAACATTCGGTATCCAGTTCATGGGCTTCTTGGCTATTCCTTCTATAGGACTTATGTATTATTTTAAAAGATACAAGACCACGACCGTTAAAAATTTTCTTATTGCGAATGTAGCCGTTATTGCGGTATTAATGCTGGTCTATAAATTTTCATTGACCTATGTCTTAAAGCTTTTTGGTTGGGCTGAAGTCTTTTTTATTAATAACATAGGTTTACCTTTTAATTCAGGTTCCTTGATCATGGGACTCCTCTTTATTGCAGCCTTTTATTTTGGTTTAAGATATACCCGTAAAAACGATTTTCGTATAGCCAATACCTTCGTGCTTTGCTTAATGTTCCTATTTTTCGGTTTCTCATCTTGGCTAATGCTACCCATACGCGCCAACGCCAATGTAATTATCAATGAGAACAATCCGTCTGATGCCAGATCATTATTAGCCTATTACAATAGGGAACAATACCCTGGCGTAGATAGTCCTGTTTATGGAGCCTATTATTCTGATTTGTTTGCACCCGCTGGCCAAGAGATGGACGACAAGCCTAAATATGAAAGGGATGAAAAATCGGGCAAATACATAATTGTCAATTATTATAAAAATGCCCTGCAGGACTCCCATGAAAAACACAAAGGTATTTTACCAAGAATGTGGAGTGGCCAACATGCTGAGAATTACATGAAGTTTTTTGGCCCCTTGGATTTTAAGATGACCCAATCCAATGATGAACTAAGAGAAGCCGTAAACCAAGTAAAAAGCGGTTATGCCAATGGTGAAATCGATACTGAACAATACATAAGTTTCCTTAGAAGATTCGATGAGTATATTGAAGTACAGCCACCTACCGTTTGGGATAATATCAAATACATGTTCGAATTTCAGTTTGGGTATATGTACTGGCGTTATTTTATGTGGAATTTTACCGGCAAAAACAACGATGTGCAAGGGCGGTATGATGAAAACGGAAATTGGTTGAGTGGTATTGGCATTATCGACGAAATGCGTTTAGGTAGTCAGAATAATCTCCCAAGTGATATCAAGAACAATAAAGCCAGAAATACCTATTTCTTCTTACCCTTGATTTTAGGAATCATTGGGATATTGTTCCAGGTCTCCA
The DNA here is from genome assembly GCA_013001935.1 of Maribacter sp. Classification (GTDB taxonomy): domain Bacteria; phylum Bacteroidota; class Bacteroidia; order Flavobacteriales; family Flavobacteriaceae; genus Maribacter_A. The sequence continues at coordinate 3,466 of JABDKZ010000130.1, read as the reverse complement.
AAAATCCAAAACAGTTTTGGGTATTATTGGTATTTTTCTTGTTTACGGGTATAGCTATACAGTTTTATACGAACCCGTATATATTTCAACCCCGTGAAAGGGACTATTCCTTAGTAGGTTCGTTCTATGTTTTTGCGCTTTGGATAGGACTTGGTGTTTATGGCTTGTTTGATGAGTTTAAGAAATGGCTCACCCCCAAAATATTGGCTCCTGCGGTTACAATCATATGTTTATTGGCCGTGCCTACGGTAATGGCGGTACAAAACTGGGATGATCATGATCGCTCTAATCGATTCACAGCAAGGACTTCTGCAAAATCGTATTTGGATTCTTGCCAGAAAGATGCGGGAGCCATATTATTCACCATTGGTGATAATGATACTTTCCCTTTATGGTATGTCCAAGAAATTGAGAATTATAGAACCGATGTGCGTATTGTGTGCACTAGTCTTTTTGAAACAGATTGGTACGTGGATCAAATGAAACGAAAGGCGTATACCAGCGAAGCGATACCTTCTCAAATAACCCATGATAAGTACAGGTGGGGTTCACGCGATGTGTTGTATTTTCAAAATGTTGACCCCTTGTTCAGTCGCGAAGTATCAAAAAGTAGATGGGACATTAAGGCTTTTATAGATTGGATCGATAGTGATAAGCCGCGGACCAAGTTCAAGTTTTTCCTGGAACAACAGGAGGTCGATGTTAATGAATATCCTGAGAACACTCAAAACTTGGTGTACTACCCCACCCAGAAAATTCGCATTCCGGTTAATAAAGAGAATGCCTTGGCAAGTGGTTTGGTCAAAGAAAAAGATACAGCGCTCATAGTTGATTATATTGATATTGACCTACCTGGGGCAATTACAAAGAAAAGCATGATGATGTTGGATATTATTGCCAATAACGATTGGAAACGGCCTATTTACTTTTCTGGAGGAAGCTTCGATGATGCCGAGTTTATTTGGATGAAAGATTATCTGCAGCTAGATGGTCTTGCCTATAAATTGGTACCTATCAAGACCGAAAGGAATAATTCTTTTGATATGGGAAGAATAGATACTGATATCATGTATGATATTGTTACCCAATGGGATTGGGGCAATTCCGGTAGTCCGGATGTATACCATGACCCCCAGACCAGGGTGCAAGGTATTTCTTACCGAAGCAATTTAGCCAGATTAATGACCCAGTTAATTGAAGAGAATAAAATTGACAAGGCCAAGGATATTATAAATTTGGCCATGGAGCATATGCCTGTCGAGCATTTTGGGTACTACCATTTTGTATTGCCGTTTATTGATGGCTATTACAAGGTTGGCGAAACGAACCAAGCACATGAACTCTATAATACGATGAAGAAGTTATATCAAGAACGACTAGAATACTACGATGGTGTACCGCTTGATCAACAGTATGACAAGATTGATGATATTATCACGGATATGGAATCTTATCGTAGGGTAATTGATGTACTTATTGAGAACAATGACCGGGAAATGGCGGAAAAAGAAACTTTGATATTCAATGAATACATTGACAAATTCAGCCATTTTTACAAGGATGATATCCTCGAGGAAGAACCTGTCATAGGAAGTAATCCTGATATGTCTGACTCTGTTGAATTGGATAGTACTACAACCCAGGATTCAGTTTCAACTCCGATGGGTAATTAGTTTTGGGTATATAATAGAATGCCGTCTGCCTTCAATGAAAAACATACTAAGGCACTCAGCCTATCGGCCAAAAATAAATCCCAATATAAAACGGATTATACGTACTCGTTCAGAATACCAATTAGGGTATTGGCGTCTTGTTCGCCACTTTGTCGCCACACCATTTCCCCTTTTTTGTAGATCATAAGGGTAGGTAACCCTTTTACTCGTAGGGCTTGTGAGAGCTCTTTGTTCTTGTCAACATCAATTTTTATGACCTTCCCTTTATCCCCAAGGGCCGCTGCAACATCCCTAAGAACAGGATGCATTGCGGTTGATTGATCGTTCCATTCTGCGTAGAAATCCAACAACACTGGAACGTTTAAATCTATTAGTTCACCAAACTTAGACATATATAGTTCTTTCGGTTATGATCCAAATGTAAGAAAAATTGTTAAAAAAGCAGTACTCCCCATGTTTTTGTACCTTCAGCATGAAGTTAAATTCATGTTAACGGCTTTTTTTTCAATGTAATTACAGTGATTTCTGGCCAAATACCAACCCGACCTGGATAACCCAAAAAACCGAATCCGCGGTTTACATTAATGTACTGGCCCATTTCCTTATAAATACCAGCCCAATATCTGTACCTCCATTTAACTGGACTCCATTTTACCCATCCCGGTATTTCAATGCCAAACTGCATTCCATGGGTATGACCACTTAGGGTTAAGTGGTAATGATAATCATCATGTATAACCACATCTTCCCAATGCGATGGGTCATGACTCATTAAAATCTTGAAATCGTCCTTGGAAATTGACTCCGTAGCTTTGCCTAGATCACCTGCTTTCTTGAATCCTCCCCTTCCCCAATTCTCAACACCAACCAGGGCAATTCTGTCATTTCCTTTTTGCAGATATCTGCTTTCATTCAACAAAAGATCAAAACCAATTTCTTTCTGGAGGTTTTTTAGTGCTTCAAGGTTTTCAATTTTTAATTCCTCGGTCTCCCAAGTTACATAATCCCCATAGTCATGGTTTCCCAAAATGGAAAATATACCTTCTTTAGCCTTTAGTTTGGAAAAAGTCTCTTTCCATGGAAGCATTTCCTCAGCCTTATTATTTACCATATCGCCAGTAAACAAGATAATATCGCTCTGCTGTTTATTAATTAGATTTATAGCATATTCTATTTTTTGACTATTGTCAAAACTGCCACTATGAACATCAGAAATCTGCGTAATTTGATACCCATCAAAGGCATTGGGCAAATCATCAAATTCAAGACTATACTTTAGTACCTTGAAATTATACTTACCCCGATACATTCCATATAATAAGGCACCAAAAGGAATTGCGGCAATCCCCATGGCTAGGATGCTCAAGAACCTTCGTCGCTCAGGTAGACTGAATTCCTTGGTTCCTCCAAAAAATTTATGATAAGAACCCGTTAAGAACCGAAAGATATCCTCAGAAAAAAGAAATAGTATAGTAATGATCTTAAACGTAATGATGGTAAGTAAAAACCCAAACGCATAACTCTTTGGTCTACTTAACACCCTTCCTGCTTCTTCACCCCAGGTAAACTGATAAATGAAATTAAGGAGAACAAGCAATGAAATGGCCATATAGGTAAAATATACCCACGGATATCTGGTTACCGTTCTCAGTGCCTGCAATACGTAGATACCAAGGGCTATGTAAATAGCAATAAAAATAATCCATCGTAACATATTCGGGTTTTTAACAAAGATATTTCTTAAAAGGATTTTCTTAACACATTTACCGTTTATTTAACTTCTTTGATTACAC
>JABDKZ010000126.1 GCA_013001935.1 Maribacter sp. | reverse complement strand
GAATAATGTTCTCGTCAGACAATTCGCCCCAAACCCCTCGTACTCCAATAAATTCCCTCAAGTTCCATTTTCGTATAAGGGGTATTCTGGAAAATAACCGCCCATTGAAATTATGTTCCAAATGAACAGAAGTATATGTATCTGTAACAAATTCGTAAAAGTTTAAATTGTGGAACGTATTATAAATGGTGAACAATGTTTGGTTGCCAGGAACAACGTTCAAAAGCCCTAATGGCACTGCCCCAAAGGTCTTACCTACCTCAACCGTACTATATAGCCTTCCAAGCCCGCCTATTTGCCAAGGTTGGCCATATGAAAACTGTAGTTTTGTGTAGTCAAATCCACTCTCAAAAACACCTTCTATACCTTTGGTATAATTTAATAACAACGTACTATAGGTATCGTTTATGGTTCTTCTTTCAACACCATAACCTATGGTTCTTTTACCAGGAGTGTAAATAAGAAGGGTTCGTATATCAAATTGCTTAATTTCGGAAGAAACCCCTGTTGGGGATCCGGGGTCAATATAATCCAAGTTAAAGGCATCCGGCAAGGCGGAACTCAAGGTCCTGAAAGAACTACCAACCCTGACCCTGAAATTGGTAATCGGCTCAATTTCCAAATTTAAAGTACTTAGATTTATATTGGTAAGTCGATCATTTGACCCCACAGTAAATACAGCTGATGACGCCACACTTCTTCCCAAAACATCATTAGTTGAAGTAAGACTTAGCCCTAATTGCTCAACATCCTTGCGATTCCCCCCCGAAATGATCAATCGATTCTTTTTATCCAATAACCATTTGGCCGAGAAGCCATGTTTCACTTTTTGGTCTTTAAAACCATAAGCCAAATAACCTTCCAATCGCCAGGGGTCATTTTGCCCAAAATAGGTCCTTGCCCCAGCACGTACCCGTATTCCTTCCGCATTGTTATAACCGAAGGTACTAAACACATCGCCAATATCAAGATTCCATTTATCAATTTCTACATATCCCGAACCTAAAATGCTGGCTATATTATAGAATGATTTAAACTTTGGAACGGTCTTTAAGGTATCCAATAATTGATAGATTCCTTGCTCATCCTGATTAAGCACCTCCAATCTACTGTTTTCCCAAAAAACACTGTCCCGATTCATAACCAATGGATCATAAGCATTGCTTTTGGTCTTATAGAATTGTTTTGGCTTTTCAATATTGAACCGGTAATCACCATAAACAGTGGTTCGTTTACCATATACACCTTTTGACTCCTCCTTTTTCCTGAAGCTAAAATCGGTCATCATATAATCTCTTTTTAGGAGAAAGACCGAATCATTTATTACTTCAAAATCCTGTTCAATATAAATTTCCTTGACCCAGTTAATATTAGCACTCTTAGTAACTTCCAGATTTATATTTTTTATGGCATAGGTAGAGTCGTTAACCCAAAAATCGCCCTTGAAGGTAAGCTCGTTTTTACGACGTGGGTAATAGGTAATGTTATAACACCATTTGTTATCAATAAACGCGCTATCCCTCAAAATATAATTATAGGTATCAATGCCTGTCTTGGAAAGTGGGCTTGTAAAACTCTTGTCAAAGAATTTAAGGTAGTTATTATACACGTCGTAATCTTGGTACAAATCCTCTACAAAGGCTATGATAGCCTGATTGTTATCGAACCCAGAATTTTTGTTGCCCAGAACATCCTCCTTTTCTAATTCTCTGATATTATCACCATAAACCTTCGCAAAAGTTTCATTCAAGACTATAGGAAGATAGGTTTTACCTGTTATGCGGGAGGTATCTAAGTCCTGGAAAACAAACTCCATTCCTTTAAATATCTTCTTTTTCATTAAAGCACTATCAATGGTATTCAGGTCAAATTCTACTTTTTCATATTTATCATATTGATATTGTTTGAATTTACGCAATCCATTTTCTCTCTTTTTGGACCAGATTTTTCTCAAGATATCAATCGCTGGATTGTTTTTCTTGGATTGCTTTCCGGCATAAATCACTACTTCCTTCAATTGCTGACTACCTTCAAGGAGCGTGATTCTCATATTATAATTTACCCTGGATTTTAGCAAAATATCCTTTGTTTCATAACCAATAAAGGAGATTTCCAGTATTTCGTGAGTTGAATCCGATTCCATATAGAAATTACCATTATCATCGGTGGTTGTTCCTATTGTAGAATTTTTGAATATCACATTTGCAAATGCGACGGGTTCCCCTGTTTCATCAAGAACAACGCCTCCTACTTTCGATTGTGAAATAACCGATATGGAAAAAAGCAAAAATGTCGCTAAGAGGAATTTCTTCATTTACAATTGAATATTCAATCTAAAAGCTTACAAAAGAATGTATCTTAAAATAAAAGCTTCGTCAACACTAGGTCGGCGAAGCTAAATTACCTTTACAAATCGGTGTTCCTTATTTATATAACACTTTTTTAACGGCATTTATTACATCTTGGTGATTGGGCAACCACTCTGCCAATAAAACCGGGGAATATGGAGCTGGCGTATCAGCTGTATTTATTTTTTGTATTGGCGCATCCAAGTAATCAAATGCATTGGATTGTACATGGAATGTAATTTCAGTGGCCACATTACCAAAGGGCCATGCCTCTTCCAAAATCACCAACCTATTTGTTTTCCTCACGGAATTTAAAACCGCTTCATAGTCCAATGGTTTCACCGTACGCAAATCAATGATCTCACAGCTAATACCTTCCTTGGCCAATTCATCAGCGGCCTTATCCGCTTCCTTAATAATTTTACCAAATGAAACTATGGTAACGTCAGCACCTTCCCTTCTGATATCGGCAACACCTAAAGGAACTGTATATTCCCCTTCAGGTACTTCACCTTTATCACCATACATCTGTTCTGATTCCATAAAGATCACTGGGTCATTATCCCTAATCGCAGATTTAAGGAGTCCCTTTGCATCTGCTGGATTTGATGGAACAACTACTTTTAGACCAGGGCAATTGGCAAACCAACTTTCAAACGCTTGGGAGTGTGTAGCGGCTAACTGACCAGCGGAAGCTGTTGGCCCCCGAAAAACTATGGGACAACTGAATTGTCCACCAGACATTTGTCTGATTTTAGCAGCATTATTTATTATCTGGTCAATACCAACCAATGCAAAATTAAAAGTCATGAATTCAATTATGGGCCTATTACCTGTCAAGGTAGACCCTACACCTATGCCTGCGAATCCCAACTCCGAAATTGGCGTATCAATAACGCGATCAGGACCAAATTCATCCAACATCCCTTTTGAAGCCTTATAAGCACCATTATATTCTGCAACTTCCTCGCCCATTAAATAAATGGTCTCATCCTTTCTCATTTCCTCGGACATTGCCTCCGCTAAGGCCTGCCTAAACTGTAGTGTCTTCATTAATTGTTTTTAATAAGTTATTCCTTGCTATAAAAACGAAAGCAAAAATAGCGAAATATATATCAAAATATAGGCTCAAAGAACTAAAAAACATTACAAATTTTATTATGCGCGCATAGTATTTTTTAAAAAGAATACCTATCTTTGCGGCATTCTTTTAAAGACCTGAAAATATTAAGTTTATGAAGATATTAGTGTGCATCAGCAACGTTCCGGACACCACCTCAAAAATTAATTTTACCGATGGTGACACCAAATTCGATTCTAATGGAGTACAATTTGTTATTAACCCAAATGATGAATTTGGACTAACGAGGGCCATGTGGTTCAAAGAGAAGCAGGGCGCAACGGTACACGTTGCTTCTGTAGGAGGTGCAAGCGCAGAACCCACAATACGCAAAGCCTTGGCCATAGGAGCTGATGAGGCTATTCGGGTGAACGCGGAAGCTACCGATGGTTATTTTGTTGCACAACAATTGGCGGCAGTTGTTAAAAATGGGGGATACGATATTGTTATCGCTGGTAGGGAATCTATTGATTATAATGGAGGAATGGTGCCAGGTATTCTAGCGACATTATTGGATATGAATTTTGTAAACACTTGTATTGATCTACAGATTGATGGTACAAATGCATCCGCTACGCGTGAGATCGATGGTGGCAAGGAGAAAATTGCAACCACCCTGCCTTTAGTAATTGGATGCCAAAAAGGATTGGTTGAAGAAAGTGAATTGCGTATCCCGAACATGCGCGGAATCATGATGGCAAGGAAAAAAGTCCTGAACGTCATTGAACCAATTGAAGCAGCAATGGCAACCCAGGATATAAAGTTTGATAAGCCAGCTCCCAAAGGAGCAGTAAAAATGGTTGATGCTGCCAATGTGGAAGAATTGGTAAACCTTTTACACAACGAAGCTAAAGTCATTTAAAAAAGTCCAAATTCCTGCAGAAAGCTCGGATAATGGAGAATATAATTAGAAATTAAAATATATATGTCAGTTTTAGTTTATACAGAATCAGATAACGGCAATTTTAAAAAGAATGCCTTGGAAGTTGCATCGTATGCAAGTGAAGTTGCCAAGCAATTGGGCACAACTGTTACAGCCATTTCAATTAATGCGAACGAAAATGAAAACTTGGGCACTTATGGTGTTTCCAAAGTACTTAACGTATCTAATGATCAATTAAAAACCTTCAATGCCAAAGCGTATGCCCATGCTATAATTGATGCGGCAAAAAGTGAAGGTGCAAAAATAGTAATTGTTAGTTCAAGTTCTGATACCAAGTTTTTAGCCCCGATAGTAGCTGCTAAGTTAGGTGCTGGTTATGCCCCCAATGCAGTAGCTGCCCCAGAAAGCAGCAATCCGTTTACAGTAAAACGAACTGTCTTTAGTAATAAGGGTTTTGCCCACACCTAAATAAATACGGATATAAAAATTATAGGTGTATCGAGCAATTCATTTGGTCTAATTGAAAATAAGACCAATGCAAGTGTTGAAGATTTTAACCCTGCACTTGATAATGCTGATTTCACTACTAAATCTGTTGAAATTGACAAAGTGGTGGGTCAAGTTACAATTGCCGATGCTGACACTGTAATATCAGGTGGTCGAGGTTTAAAAGGTCCTGAAAATTGGGGGATGATCGAAGAATTGGCAGATGTGCTTGGTGCAGCAACAGCTTGTTCAAAACCGGTATCGGACATGGGCTGGAGACCTCATAGTGAGCATGTAGGACAAACAGGGAAGCCCGTTGCCAGTAATCTTTATATCGCAATCGGAATCTCGGGAGCCATACAACATTTGGCAGGCGTGAGTTCCTCAAAAACAAAAGTCGTCATAAATACAGACCCAGAAGCCCCCTTTTTTAAAGCTGCCGATTATGGCATTGTCGGTGATGCCTTTGAAGTAGTACCAAAACTCATCGAAAAATTAAAGGAATTTAAAGCACAAAACGCTTAATTTTTGTTACTTTGTGCCCCTAAAGGGCTGTTCATTTAACTGGTATGACCCTTAAATTGAACAGCCTTTTGTGGTTTAATAAAAACTATGAGTTTAGTACGATTAAAAATAAAGGGAATATCCTATAGCCAAACCCAAAATGGTGCCTATGCCCTTATATTGAATGAAGTTGATGGAGACCGCAAACTCCCCATAGTCATTGGCGCGTTCGAGGCTCAATCGATTGCCATTGCATTAGAAAAGGAAATTAAACCCCCAAGGCCTTTGACCCATGACCTTTTCAAAAACTTTGCGGATAGGTTTGATATTGTGATCAAACAAGTCATCATCCATAAATTGGTTGATGGCGTATTTTATTCGAGCATCATTTGCGAACGAGACAAAATCGAGGAGATAATTGATGCTAGAACGAGTGATGCCATAGCTTTGGCATTGCGATTTAACGCCCCCATATTCACATATAAAACCATTCTCGATAAAGCTGGTATATTCCTGAAATTTTCATCAAAGGAAAGTGATAAGGAGGAAACCGATGATAGTATCATGGTCGATGAAATTTTGCAGGAAGGTGAGACGGTCGAAATTGATCAAGGTGCTTCTGATGCCTACACTGAATTGACCATTGATGAATTGAATAAAGAATTGGAAAAAGCCGTTGCCAATGAAGACTACGAAAAAGCGGCCAAACTAAGGGATGAAATTTCTAAAAGAAACTAATTCAAAACGCATTCTATGAAGATTAATTTTTGGATGCTGCTTTTGGTTTTATTTATTTCCTTTTCATCCGAAGCACAAGATTTAGTTCCTCCAGATACGATAACATCAATTACTGAAACTACGGTAATAAATGATATTTCTGAAAATACCATAGATCAAATAATCCCTAATGAAGGATTTTCAATACATAGTTTATGGCGAGGTGCTTTGGGCATGATTGTCCTGATTCTTATTTCGTACTTCTTTAGTGCAAATAGAAAAGGAATTAATTGGAAAACGGTAGGGATTGGGCTGACTATTCAACTAATGATTGCCATTGGGGTTCTCAAGGTTCCTTTAATCCAGCGTGCATTTGAGCGTGTGGGACAGGTATTTGTCAGTATCCTGGACTATACACGAGCTGGAAGCCAATTTCTATTTGAAGGTCTCGTTGTAGATATGGATACCTTTGGATTCATTTTTGCATTTCAGGTGCTACCTACCATCATTTTCTTCTCAGCGCTGACCTCTGTACTGTTTTATTTGGGCGTTATTCAGAAAATTGTCAAAGCCTTCGCTTGGCTCCTTTCAAGAACCCTTGGAATTTCGGGAGCCGAAAGTTTGAGCGTTGCCGGTAATATTTTTTTGGGACAAACGGAGGCCCCTCTACTTATAAAGGCCTATTTGGAAAAAATGAACAAGTCCGAAATGCTATTGGTGATGATTGGAGGAATGGCTACGGTTGCCGGCGCCGTATTGGCGGCTTATATAGGGTTTTTAGGTGGTGATGACCCCGTTCTTAGATTGCACTTCGCCAAACATCTTTTGGCAGCCTCGGTCATGGCGGCTCCAGGTGCAATCGTAATTTCAAAAATACTGTATCCACAAACGGAAGCTGTTAATACCGATGTTTCTGTTTCTTCAGAAAAGATAGGTGCGAATATTTTAGACGCCATTGCTAACGGAACCACAGAGGGGTTAAAACTTGCCATAAATGTAGGGGCCATGCTATTGGTATTTATTGCTTTTATTGCTATGATCAATGGGATATTGGGATGGGCAGGAGATCTCACTTCTTTCAATGAATGGATTGCTGCAAACTCGGACTATGATACGTTTTCGTTAGAGGCCATACTTGGAACCCTCTTCGCCCCACTCATGTGGTTAATTGGGGTACAATCGGCCGACATTATGCAAATGGGACAGTTATTGGGTATTAAACTAGCGGCCAGTGAATTTGTAGGCTATATACAATTGGCCGATTTAAAAGACATTACCAATGCATCTCACTTTACATTTAACAAATCGGTAATAATGGCAACCTATATGCTATGCGGATTTGCAAACTTTGCCTCTATAGGCATTCAGATTGGGGGTATTGGATCTCTTGCCCCGGGACAACGCAAAGTATTATCTGAATTTGGAATGAGAGCTGTTCTAGGCGGGTCTTTGGCCTCCTTACTTTCCGCTACTATTGCTGGCATGATATTGGGCTAGACCAATTATCGTTAATAAAATTTCATAAGAATAATTTCAACAATTCAAAAGTAGTTCAGCGTTTCATTATTTTTATCAGCATAAGTTTACTATTTTAATTTTTAATACCCTTTGCGGGTTTGCCATTTTATGAAACAATACCACGATTTACTGAAAGAAGTCCTTGACAACGGATGCCAAAAAGGAGATAGAACCGGAACGGGCACCCTTAGTGTTTTTGGACATCAAATGCGGTTTGACCTCAGCGAAGGTTTCCCGATGGTAACCACCAAGAAGTTACATTTAAAGTCTATAGTCCATGAACTTTTATGGTTTTTAAAGGGGGATACTAATGTGGCCTACCTTCAAGAAAACGGGGTGCGCATATGGAATGAATGGGCCGATGAAGATGGAGATTTAGGTCCCGTTTATGGTCATCAATGGCGTAATTGGAACAGCGAGGAAATAGACCAGATCAAAGAAGTTGTACACACCTTAAAGAACAATCCAAATAGTAGAAGAATGCTGGTTTCAGCATGGAATCCGAGTGTATTACCTGATACATCCAAATCATTTTCTGAAAATGTGGCTAACGGAAAAGCGGCACTCCCACCCTGCCATGCTTTTTTTCAATTTTATGTGGCCGATGGAAAGTTATCCTGTCAACTATACCAACGAAGTGCTGATATCTTTTTGGGAGTACCCTTTAATATTGCCTCCTATGCCCTGTTTACATTAATGATGGCCCAGGTTTGTGGCTACCAGCCTGGGGAATTCATCCATACATTTGGTGATGCACATATCTATAACAACCATATGGAGCAGGTTGAACTTCAATTGAGCCGTGATCCAAGACCCCTGCCAACAATGGTTATCAATCCAGCGGTCAAGGATATCTTTGATTTTACCTTCGAAGATTTTACCTTGGTAGATTATAATCCACATCCACATATTAAAGGAATGGTGGCTGTGTAATGATAGAATTAAACCAATAAAAAAAGGCCCAAAAGTTAAAACTTTTGGGCCTTCCTAATTTTCTCTTTAATAAACTAAAGCTCTAAAACCGCATTCTCGGTTCCGGCATAATCATTCCATTGGTAACGATCCGCCTTTGCCTCGTTTACATAAGTACCATCAACCAAATATCGGTACTCATAAGTACTTTCTTTTGGAAGATCAAACGTGCCCTTGAAGTTTCCGTTTTTTAATTTTTTTAATGTGCTCCCTTTTGGGTTCCAGTTGTTAAAGTCCCCAACAACTGCCACCTTCTTAGCATCTTTTGCAGGTACCGTAAAAGTAACTTTACATACCGGCTTTGTTTTCAAATATTGTTTTGCAATTCCCATAACATGAATAATTTAAATTCAAGGCAAAATTAAAGTATAAAACCTCTAACTCCCTATGATCCATGTCACTTTTATCAAAATCTCAATTTTTCGTCATTTATTAGATTGGCTTTTTAAAAACCAAGCTTGCTAATTGCCATGTAGGTAAAATCTATGCGGTTTCTTTTATGATTCTTACAATATACCTTGTCCTGATTCGGGTATAGCCAATGGAAACTGAATCGGATTTTTCAGAATTACATAGCCTACCTCAAATTCCATACACTCTAAAATTAAATGTTCGCAAATGCTGTATCTTTGCTTTTTAAGACACCTATTCGGATGTTTGCCAAAAATAAAACAAAACCTGAATTGAATCTAGAACAACATGATCTGTTAGAGTCTGCCCATGCCCGAATGAAACAGAAGAAAAGACTCTATGAGCACTTTGTTTTTTTCTTGATAGGAAGTGTTTTTTTGATTTTAATCAATAAGATCTTAAAATTCGGAGTTGAGTACAATTGGTTTATATGGGCAATCACTTTTTGGGCATTCTTGTTCGTGATACATGTAGTCAATGTCTTTGTAACCCAAAAATTCATGGGTAAGGATTGGGAAAGACAACAACGTGAAAAGTTGGTGTTAAAACAGAAAGAAAAGATCGCAGCATTACAAAAAGAAATAGAAACAGACTTCCCCCTGTCTAAGGTCAATAAAAAAAAACGCTAGTGCAAACCATAACAATGATAGCTGCAGCTGGCGAGAACAATGCCTTGGGCAAGGACAACGACTTGCTATGGCATCTACCGGATGATTTTAAGCGCTTTAAGGAATTAACAACGGGCCATTGTATTATTATGGGAAGAAAAACCTTTGAGAGTTTCCCTAAACCCTTGCCAAATAGGACACATATTATCATAACAAGGGATACCAATTATAAAGTTGAACTTCCTGACTGTATTGTTGTACATACTTTTAAAGATGCTTTAAAGCTATGCTCAGGAGATGAACAACCTTTTATTATTGGTGGCGGAGAAATCTATGCGCAAGGTGAAAAATTCGCTGATAAATTAGAAATCACAAGGGTTCATGAAGATTTTGAAGCCGATACTTTCTTTCCTAAAGTTGATGAAGCTGTTTGGCAATTGATGGAATCCGAATACCATCCCAAAGATGAAAGACACAACTATGATTTTACCTATTTAACCTATGTGAGAAGGTGATTTATCAGAAGTCCTGATAATCAGTTTTTATTGAGGTACTATAATCCCCTAAAAAGCTTTCAAGAATTCTTAAATCGGCGTTGGTTATGAATTGGTGCTTCCCTTTTTCATTTGAACTTGTTAATAACCCACTTTTACTAAGCACAGCTTTGGTTTGCCTCGCTACTGCTTCACCAGAATCGATTATTTTCACGTTAGTGGGAAGCATATCCTCTAAAACGGGGATCAAATACGGATAATGTGTACACCCTAAAACCAAGAAATCGATACCAGCATCAAGCATCGGTTTCAAATAAGTGACCAATAAGGACTTCGTTTCAGGTGAATTTATCTTACCTGCTTCAATCAATGGGACCAAGCCCTTACCCACCTGTTCAATGATTTTAATACCGTTGGCATGACTTACCGTGGTACTATGAAATAAACTACTGGATAATGTTCCCTTTGTGGCTAAAACCCCGACTGTTTTTGACTGTGATTGCAATGCAGCAGGCTTGATTGCCGGCTCAATACCAATAAAGGGAATATTGTAACTCTTTCGTAAATAATCTATCGCATTTGTCGTGGCTGTATTGCAGGCCACCACAATAAGCTTACAACCCTTGGCCAATAACAGTTCTGTATTCTTGATACTTAACCGAACAATCTCTTTTGTTGGTTTTTCACCATAGGGCGCATGCCTGCTGTCTGCCAAATAAATGGTGTCCTCGTTAGGCAACAACGCATTGATCTCTTTCCAAATTGAAGTGCCTCCCACTCCAGAATCAAAAATACCAATGGGATGATTGTCCATTTACCTATTGATTATTTTAAAACCTTGGTTATAGGTGTCCCTGTTGAACCGTTAGGAAATGCAATGCCCAATAAAGTCGAGATAGTAGGTGCAATATCAGGAATTTCAGTGCGCATTGTAGTACTGCCTTTACGTATACCCTTACCGTAAAAAAGTAAGGGAACATGGGTGTCATAAATTTGTGGGGAACCGTGGGAAGAACCCGTTGGACTGTAACTAATCGTACCAGGCTTTAAAACCATCAGAATATCCCCAGAACGCTTTTGGTTATAACCTTTTTGCAAAATATAGGGGATGCCACGGGTATATTCATTTTGCCACATTTGTTGGGCAGTATATACCTTATCAATATCCTTGTAATTCAATAATTCCTGAGCAATATCACTTTGTACTTCCCCTATTTGCAAATCCAAATTTTTGATGACATCATGATCCAAGAACATTTGATAATTAGAGGTATTCTTCACCAGGTCTGTAGTGCCATATTTGTATTTAAGAAATTCCTGGAATTTGGTTACAAGTTCCTCACCATCCATGTAGCCGGCCGGTATTTTTTGATCCTTAAGATATGCGGGTACATGAACTGCCCCATGATCTGCCGTTAAGAAAACCGTATACTCATTCTCCCCCACTTTTTTATCCAAAGCCTTAAAAAGCCTTGCCAAATCCACATCCAATCGCACATAGGTATCTTGAATCTCTTTTGAATTTACTCCGTATTTATGGCCAACATAATCGGTGCTTGAAAAACTAATAGCCAAAAAATCGGTTATAGTATCAGCCCCTAAATCTTCCCCATCCAAGGCTGCAATGGCAAAATCAGCGGTAATACTATTTCCATAAGGGGTGGCTTTGATGATATCATACTTACCATTACTGCTCCATAAACCTGGAAGATCATGTGGAAATGTTGGAGTAGTCTGCCCAGTGAACAAACCTTCATAGTTGTTATTGTCCAATCCACTTTCCAAATACGTGTTAATATCCTTTAATGTGGTCCAGGGTTTGTTATAACTTTCAGCCGTATTGGATGTATTGAAGTCAATAACCCACTTGGGTAATTCATTCATATAAAACGTACTGCTGATCCAATTGCCCTCGTCCATACCATGATACCAATAAGCAGCATTTGCGGTGTGTCCCCCAGGTAACACCGCTCCTCTATCTTTTAATGCGATCGCTATGGTTTTACTTCGCATTTGATTGTGCAACCTCAATTGATCCGTGACAGTTGTGACCGTCATTCTGTGGGGTGACATTTTCCCAGCATCCGAAGTTGTACCAACCGATGCAAAAGTGTCATCTGATGCACAATACACCTCTTGATCGGTTTTCTTGTCATACCAATTGTTCCCAATGATGCCATGAATCGAAGGCGTTGTGCCGGTATAAACCGAAGTATGGCCAGGCCCCGTACTTGTTGGTGCATAATTAAAGTGATTGTTTTTACAGTTAAAACCCTCATTGACCAATCTTTTAAAACCATCATCGCCATAATGATTCCAAAAGCGGGTTAAATAATCATAGCGCATTTGATCTACTACTATACCCACTACTAATTTAGGTGAGACTCTGAAGTGATCCAAATTTTCAACCTTAATACGGTTTTTTGACTTTTTTTGAGCCACTGCATTGTTTGTATTATAGGTAAGTAGTAGTGCTAATAAAAGGAGAGATAAACTATTCTTATGCATGGGTAATTTATTGATTTTACAAAAATATAGAAATAAACCCTTAAAAGATTAAATGCAGGCCAAAAGACATTCATTATTGCTATTTTTACCATCGTAAGTCTATATTTATTCTATGAATTACCTAGCATCAATTGGCAGCTATGCGATAATGATAAAAGAGGTTTTTAGAAAACCTACCAAATGGCGCATAATGAAGTCATTGATCCTTAAAGAGATAGATGAGCTCATTTTCGGTTCTTTAGGTATTCTCATATTCATTTCTTTTTTTATCGGTGG
>JABDKZ010000110.1 GCA_013001935.1 Maribacter sp. | reverse complement strand
GTTTTAAACAGGCCTTTGAAAAATTAGACAAGAGCAAACCGGTTTATTTATACTGCAGATCAGGCAGCAGAAGTAAAAAGGCGGCCCAAAAAGTCTTGGATATGGGATTTGTAAAAGTCTATGATCTTAAAGGAGGTTATATGCGTTGGTAACAACCTAGTTATGAATAAATGAACAGACAAATACAAAACTTATGAAAGCAACAATTATAGTGCAAAACCTAAAATGTGACGGATGTGCACGAACCATCACCGATAGATTATCTGATTTGGATAACATTTCAGAAGTTCAGGTTTTTACTGATACATCAACCGTATCATTTACTTACGAAGATTCCGGTGATGCTTTGAATGTCAAGGACAAGCTGAAAGATTTGGGATACCCCTCTATTGATAGTAAAAATTCCCTGGCCTCAAAAGCAAAGTCGTTCGTAAGCTGTGCTTCAGGTAAAATGTCAAAATAATGAAAAACTCATATCTGCTTGCCTTTCTATTGGATAATTCGGGATGCAGAAACACCAAGAAATCTGAATTTTCTACCGTAGATAAAACGGATACGCCAGAGGGTTTGGTTGCTGAATCACATCCCGGAAAAAAAATTCTGGAAACTGAATGCTATATATGCCATAATCCCAAAGTTTCACATGAAAGTATGATTGCACCACCAATGATCGCAATCAAGGAGCATTACATTACTGAGGAAATAACGAAAGATCAATTTCAGAACGATTTGGTAAGTTGGATAAACGATCCTACAGAAGCAAAATCAAAAATGCCGGGAGCCTTAAAAAAATTCGGCATTATGCCATTGCAGCCCTATCCTGAAGATAAAATCAAATTGATTGCCGAATATATTTACGACTATGAAATCGATGAACCAGATTGGTTTGAAGAACATTTCCAAAAAGAGCATGGTAATCGGCAAGGAAAGGGAAAGGGGAAAGGCAAGCAAATGCGCAAAGGTAAGGGGCAGCATAATGCCTCATCTTCATATAGTGATATAGGATTAAAATATGCCTTATCCACAAAAGCCCAATTAGGCAAGAACTTAATGAAAGCCATTGAGGAAACAGGTACAGTTGGTGCCATTGCATTTTGTAAACTTGAGGCAATGAAACTTACAGATAGCATGTCGGTAATGCATAATGCGATAATTAAAAGGGTTTCTGACAAAGCTAGAAACCCAAATAATATCGCGAATGCGAAAGAATTAGGGCATATTGAAGCCTTTAAGGAACTCGTAGAATCAGAAGCTGATATAGATCCTATAGTAGAAGATATTGACGGTGAGATCAATTTCTATTATCCTATTACAACCAATACCATGTGTTTACAATGCCATGGTACACCCAATGAACAAATCACTTCTTCAACCTTAAACACATTGAAGAAATTGTATCCTAAAGACAAGGCGACAGGATATGATGTAGGGCAAGTTCGTGGTATTTGGAGCATTCATTTTGCCAAGAACTCGATAGAATAAGAACCTCCTATTCCATTATCCTTTTTTGGATTTGCCAAAGCCATACAAATTTTGATGGACAAAATCCTGTGGAAAGTTCTCATCACCCGGAAATCCAAGTTCTATCGTACCACTATCTTCTGGAACGTAATTTGTTTTGAAAATATAATCCCAGAGACTTAAACTAATGCCAAAATTAATACCATAGGACCCTTTAGGGAGTACGTAGGCGTGATGATACAAGTGCATTACAGGATTGTTGAGAATATATTTCAACGGCCCCCAGGTCAACTTAATATTGGCGTGGTTTAGATGCCCAATGGCGATTGCCACAAAATGTACAATATAAGCCTGTTCCGGTTCAAAACCTCCTAAGACCATAACCCCGAGCGTTTTTAAAGGTTTGTACAAAATATTCTCCATCCAATGATATCTCAAATGTGCTGCAAACCCCATTTCCTTTACCGAATGATGAACTTTATGGAATCTCCATAAGAATTCATACTTATGGAGCAGAATATGAGTAAACCACTGTACAAAGTCAAGAATTATAAAGAAAATCACTAATTGTGCCCAGGCCGGTAGCATAGTAAGGTCCAATAAGGTCAGGCTGCTTGAGGAAATACCGATATCATTGAATAGCAACCCTAACAATTTATAAAAACCACTTACTGCAATGGCAAATAGGAAGAAGTTGAAATACATATAAAAACCATCCAACCAAAAATCCTTTCGAAATATCGACTGGTTCTTTCTCCACGGGAAGACCATTTCTAGACCCCAAACGATTAACGAAATTACCGTTAGACCCCAAAAGTAATTGGTGTACCAGGGTACATCAAAAAGTATTGATTTCAATGTCCAATCCAAGCTACCCATAAATGAGTTTACAAAAGCATCTAAATATTTTTCCATTATCTATTATTTAATTTTATTATTTCTTTTTATAACAATTTAATCTAAAAAATCAGTCGCTAAGTTCATACCACTCAATATCTCTTAATACCTCTCTTCTCCCTTTATTTGATGGGGGATAGTTTGTAACTAGATAGTTGACGATAATTTCTTCATTCCCTCCCAAATCCCATAGGTTTTGTGTTTCTTGCATCCAACGTATCGTACTGATCCATCTTTCCCTATTCATTTTATTCTGGGTTACCAGTTTTGCCGAATGGCAATTCGTACAATTATTAACCACGGTCATTAGGCCTTCTGCATCTACCAAACCAGTACGTACATGAATGCCATTTTCAATTTTATCATAATCATCTTCCTCGACCACGGCCACATATTCAGCTTCAGGTTTTGATTTTTCAAATAGATTTGGGTTCGATAGAAGATAAAGTACTGTTATGGCAGCTATGGCAAATAGGCCAAAAAGACCTACTAACAGGCGATAAATGGCCCTAACTTGTTGTTTGAATTTTTTATGATCCTCCATGCTCATGCTACCTTTATGGCAATTCTGTGACAAGCATTGTTCAGATAACCCTTTGGATTCCAACCAGGTAAGAGCATGGGTTGACTTACCCCTCTAGTATCCGTTGCTTTTGCCCAAACTTCGTAATATCCCTTTTTGGGGAAATCAACCTCGGCCGAAAAATGCTGCCAAGCTAATCGATTAGCAGGTTTTTCAAGGGAACAAGGCTTCCACGTTGATCCAAAATCTATTGAAAATTCCAATTTTGAAACTTCAAGTTCACCGG
>JABDKZ010000024.1 GCA_013001935.1 Maribacter sp. | reverse complement strand
CTGGTCCCGGATGTTATT
Organism: Maribacter sp.; assembly: GCA_013001935.1. Lineage (GTDB taxonomy): Bacteria > Bacteroidota > Bacteroidia > Flavobacteriales > Flavobacteriaceae > Maribacter_A. Next base: position 6,007 of record JABDKZ010000024.1, on the reverse strand, counting down.
ATTTCGGATGTGCGCATGCCCTTATGTGACGGGATTGAACTTTGCAATACTTTAAAGAATGACGAGCGAACCAGTCATATCCCGATTATTTTGTTAACCGCCCATATAGGAGAAGAAAATGAATTGGAAGGCCTTAAGTCTGGGGCCGATGATTTTATTACGAAACCCTTTAAACTGCGTATTTTAGTGAAAAGGGTCGAGAATCTTATTATTACAAGAAAGGCACTTCGTAATCGGTATAGTCAGGAAATGGTATTACAGGCAAAGGATATTGCCATTACGCCTACCGATGTGGTTTTCTTGAACAGATTGCAAAAAACGTTGGATGATAATCTTTCAAATCCCAAATTCAATGCTGCCTTCTTTTGCAAAGAATTGGGTATGAGTCGCATGCAATTGCATCGAAAATTATTGGCTTTTACAGGTCTCAGCACCACGGCCTTCTTACGCTCTCAACGTCTAAAACAAGCAGTTCATATTTTACAGACCTCTGATGCCTCCATAAATGAGGTTGCCTATGAAGTAGGTTTTAATACGCCCTCCTATTTTATTAAATGTTTTAAGGAAGCGTACAAAAAAACTCCTTCCGAGTATCTTCAATCTACTGATAAATAGCGTAAATAATGGATAAGCCTTTTGCAGTCAAAAATCCCTTTTCCCTGGCCCTAAAGGGAAGGATTTTCTCTAAATATTGATGTTTTCCGAGAATTTTTCCACCCTTTCAGGGTCGGGGAACTGAAAAATTTGGATTGAAGGCTTATCCATTATTCAAGTTAAATAGGCATTTGCAACTACTGTTACATTTCTTGCACACTTCGTTACATATGTAGCATGCAATTGTATGGTACTGGGCTAGTTTTGGTTAACAATCACTGAGAAAGCTATAGGATGAAAACAAAAAGCGGTATGGTGTTCCTAATTATGGCCAGTATGGTTTTAAGCCATGCCCAGTCAAAAACTACGAAGGAGACCAAAGTGATTTTGGTTGTTGAAGGTACTTCAGACGGTATTGCGCAAATGGTGCTGTTCAACACCTTTGAAAAAATGAAAAGCAAAGAGATTTATGTAAAATTCCCCAACTGCCAATTTTATATTGGCCTGCTTCAAGGAAGGTATGAAGTAGAGGAAGATAAGGTTATACCCAGCAAGGATAGTACTATTATCATGTATACCGAACAACATTATTTATCAGGAAACACCTTGCTTTCAAGTGATGGATTCTTAGCTGGGGACCAAATGAACTTGGGTTCAGGGAGAGCCAAAGTTATCTCCAATAAGAAGGGGGAATTAATTTTAAAAACACAGTAAGATGAGAACACAATTATTTGTAGCAATGCTATTCTTAATATTCAGTGTGGGCTGCAAGGGCCAAACCCCTGAGCAAAAAAAGCAGATGGAAGAAATGCAAAAGAATGCCGAGAATTTGCAGAAAGACATGGAGAAAAAGGCTTTGGAGGCTCAACGGCAATACGACAGTGTAATGAATTCCCCCCAAGTGAAAAAGATCATGCAACAGACAGAGGCCATGGAAGCCCAAGCTAAAATAGATAGGGATAAAAGAGCAGCTGAAAAACAGGAAAAGGTTCAGAAACCCAATATTCCTAAAAAAGACTATGATGAATACCTAGTTAGCAAAGGCAACGCTAAAAAATTCGATAATTGGGCCTATGGGGAGGCAGATATTATGATGGGGGGTTTTGCTACTCGCATAACGGATCCTGGGTATTATAAGAAAATTGGCACTGTAAAAGCCGATGGTAGTTTTAACTTACAACTGCCTGCCATTGTTGATATTAAAAAGAATGGTATAGCTAATAGCAGGTGGCTGAGTTGCGGATATTTTGGTGACAAGGGTAAAATTGAGTATAGCAATACAAATACAGGGGTTAAGGTAGGGTACATTCAAATCAAAAAAAATGAAAATCTTGTTGGGTTCCTTTCCATTGCGTCTTCCTTAGAGCTCATTGAAGGATGGAATCCGATACAAGGTCATTATCATGATATTCCCGGTTATCGATTGGAATGGTTTTATGTCACAGGCGAGACCTCGGTTAAGGGCCAATGTGTTAAAGAAAACAGATATGGAGAAGGGAAGGACTTTGATATAACCACGGTATTCGATATGCAATTAAAACCTGGATGGAACTTGCTCAAAAGAGAATATGACGGCCCGCGCATTTTCGTAGATTGGGGAGAAGGTGAGCACAATAAGCACTCGTATTATAAGGAGGAAAAAATCACTGTTGCTCCTTCAATGCTAAGTAATGCAAAATGGATTTTTAGGGCCAATTAATAAATAGAACAATAGAAAATGGAAGAAAAAATGATACTCGGAAAGATAAAAGGCAGTACCATAGTATTTATAGGTATGATGGCAATAGGTGTTTATTTAATTGTGATGGCCTTGACTGCTTGAAACAAAACCAGAGAGTAAGGCGATAATTCTATTTAGATTATACGTATGTCCCTAATGGGAGATTTTTATTGGCCTTACTTGATAAAAGGGTAGTATTAAACCAAAAAGTATAATAAATCATACTTTTTGGTTTATTATTTTAGCAGCATTTTTATTCAAATTCCCTTTTTTTAAAAAAGGCAGTAAACATAACGAGTGAACCCACATTTCAACATAAGGTGTTAAAAACTTTGTGATTGATTTCGAAAAACATCCCAAAAATATTGGCGGCATTTCTTCATCTTTGTTAGTCCCAACAGTAAGGTAATTTTCATCTTGCTCAACTAACTTTTAAACAAATAGAATTATGTCCACAGCCGTAGAGCCCATTTTACAGGAAAATAAAGACCGCTTTGTTATCTTCCCAATACAACATCATGATTTATGGGAATGGTATAAAAAACAGGAAGCCTGTATATGGACCGCTGAAGAGATAGATTTGCACCAAGACCTAGCTGATTGGAACAATAAATTGAATGATGATGAAAAATATTTCATCAAACATATTTTAGCCTTTTTTGCCGCATCTGATGGAATAGTAAATGAAAATTTGGCCGAGAACTTTGTAAATGAAGTGCAATATTCAGAGGCCAAATTTTTCTATGGCTTCCAGATTATGATGGAGAATATACACTCCGAAACCTATTCCTTACTGATTGATACCTATGTGAAGGACGAAAAGGAAAAGGACATTCTTTTTAAGGCCATCGAAAATTTTCCTGCCATAAAAAAGAAAGCGGATTGGGCTTTAAAATGGATCGAGTCTCCAAGTTTTGCCGAACGATTAATCGCTTTTGCTGCAGTAGAGGGCATATTCTTCTCGGGTTCATTTTGTTCTATTTTCTGGTTGAAGAAAAGAGGTTTAATGCCAGGTTTGACGTTCTCTAATGAGCTTATTTCCAGGGATGAAGGCATGCACTGTGATTATGCCGTACATCTACACAAGCATCATATTATAAATAAAGTGCCCAAAGCCCGGATAACAGACATCATCGTTGATGCATTGAACATTGAACGCGAATTCATTACAGAGTCTTTACCGGTGAGTTTGATTGGGATGAACTCAAAATTAATGACGCAATATCTAGAGTTTGTGACTGATAGGTTGTTGGTTGAACTTGAATGTGACAAAGTGTACAATTCTACCAATCCTTTTGATTTTATGGATATGATTTCGCTTCAAGGAAAGACCAATTTCTTTGAGAAAAGGGTGTCTGAATATCAAAAGGCGGGTGTTTTAAATAAGGATAAGGACGAAGATGCCCAAAAAATCAGTTTCGACGCTGATTTTTAATAATTATCAAGGCGAAATTCCTATGTGTCGCCATGATATAATCCCAAGTAAGCAGTAATAACCTACAATTAATCACCTAAAATGGGTCACCTTATTTTTAGGGGTAAGAGAATTTGCTAAACACAATTAACTAACAATAAACAAAAGTAAACACATGTATGTAGTAAAAAGAGATGGAAGGAAGGAGCTGATAATGTTCGATAAGATCACAGCTAGAGTACGTAAATTATGTTATGGCCTTAACGGTTTGGTAGACCCATTAAAGGTAACAATGAGGGTAATCGAAGGATTGTATGATGGCGTGAGTACATCCGAATTGGATAATTTGGCAGCTGAAATTGCAGCCACAATGACCACTACCCATCCAGACTACGCTAAACTTGCGGCTCGTATTTCTGTTTCAAACTTACATAAGAATACCAAAAAATCATTTTCCGAAACAATGAAGGATTTATACACCTATGTAAATCCAAGAACGGGAAAGAAAGCACCTTTACTTTCAGATGAAGTGTATAAGGTAATTTCAGAAAACGCGGAAGCCCTTGATTCAACCATTATATATAATCGTGATTTTGGCTATGATTATTTTGGGTTTAAGACACTGGAGCGGTCCTATCTTTTAAAATTGAACGGCAAGATCGCAGAACGGCCCCAACATATGTTAATGCGTGTTTCTGTGGGAATACATTTAGACGATTTAGCTGCTGTAAAGGAAACGTATGAGTTAATGTCCAAGAAGTACTTTACCCATGCAACCCCGACGCTTTTTAATTCCGGTACCCCGAAACCTCAAATGTCGTCCTGTTTCCTTTTGGCAATGAAAGATGATAGTATTGATGGTATTTACGATACGCTCAAGCAAACTGCTAAGATTTCACAATCGGCCGGGGGCATTGGTTTATCGATCCACAACGTAAGGGCAACAGGCTCATATATTGCAGGGACCAATGGTACTTCTAATGGTATCGTTCCAATGTTACAGGTGTTTAACGATACAGCCAGATATGTGGATCAAGGCGGGGGCAAACGCAAAGGTAGCTTTGCGATTTATATGGAGCCGTGGCATGCAGACATCTATGAGTTTTTAGAACTTAAAAAGAACCATGGGAAGGAAGAAATGCGTGCACGCGATTTGTTTTACGCGATGTGGATTTCCGATTTATTCATGAAAAGGGTAGAGGCCAATGAAGAATGGACGTTAATGTGCCCCAATGAGTGTCCTGGGTTGTTTACAAACCACAGTGAAGAGTTTGAAAAATTGTACTTAGGGTATGAAGCTGCTGGGAAAGGTCGCAAAACGGTAAAAGCGCGTGAACTCTGGGAAAAAATATTAGAATCCCAAATTGAAACGGGTACGCCTTATATGTTGTATAAAGATGCTGCCAACCGTAAGAGCAACCAAAAGAATTTAGGTACTATTCGCTCATCAAATTTATGCACCGAAATACTGGAATATACCTCACCGGATGAGATAGCAGTTTGTAACTTGGCTTCTATTGCCTTGCCCATGTTCATCAAGAATGGGGCATTTGACCATAAAGAACTGTTCAAGGTTACCAAAAGGGTAACTAAGAACTTGAACAGGGTTATAGATCGTAATTACTACCCTGTAAAGGAGGCTGAAAATTCAAATATGAGGCATAGGCCTATTGGCTTGGGTGTTCAGGGTCTAGCTGATGCTTTCATCCTATTGCGTCTACCTTTTACCAGCGATGAAGCCAAGAAATTGAATCAGGAAATTTTCGAAACCTTGTATTTTGCTGCGGTTACAGCTTCAATGGAAGCTGCAAAAGAAGAAGGTACTTATTCTTCATACAAAGGTTCTCCAATTTCACAGGGTGAGTTTCAACATAACCTTTGGGGCATAAAAGACGAAGAACTTTCCGGTCGGTGGGACTGGGGAAAACTACGTAAAGATGTTAAAAAGAATGGTGTACGTAATTCGTTGTTGGTAGCGCCTATGCCAACCGCATCAACTTCGCAAATATTGGGTAACAACGAATGTTTTGAACCCTATACCTCTAATATCTATACACGAAGAGTACTATCAGGGGAATTTATTGTTGTGAATAAGCATTTATTGGAAGACTTGGTCAACCTTGGTATGTGGAATGAGAATATGAAGCAAGTACTTATGCGTGCCAATGGTTCCATTCAGCATATTGAAACCATTCCGCAAGAAATTCGGGATTTGTACAAAACCGTTTGGGAACTGAGCATGAAAGATATTATTGATATGAGTCGTCATAGAGGATATT
>JABDKZ010000013.1 GCA_013001935.1 Maribacter sp. | reverse complement strand
GGATGTTTAAAATTCCATCAATTGGCTACATGTGGCAAATTTCATCCTGATCTGCTGCAAAAAGCCTCGCCGTACCTTACAGGTATGCCTACGTTTTTTGCCTTGCTCAAAATAAAATTTACTCACCTTCACTCAATCATGAAAATTTAAACATCCTCTTAAATTATGAATGCTCATGTTGTTTCTTGAACCCATTATTTTCTTGATTTCGGCCAACCTGAATATTTTGTTAAATCATAATCTGGGTTGCGAACCGGCATTTTTGCATCAACATTTGTCCTCCCATCGTCGAGCAACTTTTTTAATTCATTGGCTATGAGGTTTAGATAAAGTGTTTTCAAAGGGTTTGGTGCGAGGACAAATGATATATTTCCACGTCTTAGGGATTGAGGACCGGAGTTTTGCTAATGGCGTTTGAAACTCCGGATTGCCGGCTAAATTGGCATATTCGTTCGGGTCCTTACCAATATCATAAAACTCTTCTGAACCATTAGCATAGCGAATAAGTTTCCATTGTTCTTGCCTGACAGCAAAATTCCCCGGACCGTAACTAATTAACACTGGCTTGTCCCATGCACCATCTTTCTTATTTAGAAGAGGCTTCAAACTGTTACCATCTAACTCTTGAGACAGGTCTAATTTACACAGATCAACAAGGGTTGGGTAGATATCCTGTAAACTTACTGGGGCATTAACAATTTTCCCCTCTGTCATACCAGGAGTTTTAATGAGGAATGGCACTCTTGTCCCTTGTTCCCAAAGGGTCATTTTACGCCAATGCTCCTTTTCGCCCAAGTGCCACCCATGATCTCCCCACAGTACGATAATTGTATTTTTCGCATAAGGAGATTCTTCCAATGCTTTAAGGATTCTGCCCACATTGTAATCTGCGTACGAACACGTTGCTAAATAGGCATGAATCAACTTTTCCCATGTGCCGTTTTTTGCCACAATTATCTCATGCTCTTTTTTCTTGAAAAAAGGATAAACAGTGTGGGCAATATATTTTCCTGCATCCGGAATATCATCCAGATCATTCTCAGGGACTTCAGGCAACTCAATATTGGCGGCATCGTATTGATCATAAAATTTCTTAGGGGCAACCCAGGGTGAATGAGGTTTGACTAAACCGACAGCCATAAAAAAGGGTTTCTTATGTTTAACTTTCAGTTGATCAATTGCCCAATTAACAATCGCACCATCTAAATCATTAGAGTCCGGGTCTGCCTCACTTACCCCAACTCTAAAATCTTTCAATGGTCGCGTAGCCTCCTCTCCAAATACGTACGTAATCTGTTTGCTATCTTCGTTTTTACGACGAGGGACGAAATTATCCCAGCCTCTTTTCTCTGGGTAATGAAAGATTTTCCCGCTTCCTGAGGTGTAATATCCATTCTTTTGGAATGCCAACTGGAGGGGGATACGTTCAGGGGAAATTAATTTCTCTGGAGAGTAAGTTGGATGATGAAAATAGGTGCCGGTGCGATGCGGGTATATCCCATACATCAATGATGTCCTGGAAGGTCCACAGAGCGGTGCCGAGCAATACGCACGGGTAAAGGCATGTGATTCACCGGCTAATTTATCTATATGGGGCGTCTGGGCCTGGGGGTGCTCTTTTAAATAACCAACCCAGTCGTTTAAGTCATCAACAGCAATAAACAAGACATTCGGTTTCTTTTTCGCGAAAGAGTCTTTCGTGGCATCGGCGTTAATAACTTCTGCCGCAGCCAGTAGGTAGGGTCCAATGCCGTGTTGATCGTGGGTTACCCGTTTGCGGTCAAAATAATATTTTACGTCCTCTGACATATCGGTGCCCACACACACGTCTTTCAATTGATTTTTGTCTGTTAGTTTTGTCTGCAGTCCGTTCCATCCCCTTAAACCGGCAGTTCGAGCAGATGCCGGCAGCCAGCCCTTAGCTGAGCCGCGCAGAAGGCAGTAAGTGAACATGCCGGAACTCGATGTCTCTGTATAACTTTTTGGATGGTCTAAAACCTGATGCCACAAGCCATTTTTGTTCTGACGAGCCATGATGCCCAACATGACCTCATTGTAGACCTCCAAAAGTTCACTTCTTTTCGGATGGTTTTCGGGAACGAAATTCAGTAAATCAGTGATGGCCATAACAAACCAGCCATTGCCTCTAGCCCAGTGAGGAATGCGAGTTTCTGGCCTTTTTTCGACCCATAGGCAATGAAACAGTTTTGTTTGCGGATTCCACAAGTGTTTATAATAGCTAAGCGTTTCTTTGATTGCTAAATCAAGATATTTAGATTCACCCAGACCAACAGATTTACGCACCCAATATGAGCTAACCATGTACAAGTCATCAATTTGTATGCCTTTGGATTTCCACTCAGATTTATAACGAGCCAAAGTACCATCAGCAACTTTAGGCGCGTTATTTAGCATCTTTTGGAAATAGCTAATTCCTCGAGCAATTTCCGGATGATCACTTTTCTTACTTAAGTCAACAAGGCCGGCAACCATACCGCAATGCCACATGGTTGCTGGGTGAAGGTACCTGTTGGTAAAATGTTCAATATTTTTGTACTCTTCGCAGAAGTACATAATCTGCTTATCTCTGTATGAGCTGAAGTCAGGGCGCTCTAAGGCTTCGCCCATCGCTTTTATCCCCTCTCCAATCATATAATTTTGGTACATCCATTGATTATAGCGCGTTGGCTTTTGACCTTTTTCTAAAGAAGTTTCTGCGACCACTGTCTCCGCCATCTGAATAGCTGCATTTATTTTCATATCTGCAGTGTTTTGAGCATAAACAGTGATGGTCGAAATAGAGCAGCATATTAATAGTAATAAGTTTTTCATATTGTCCTTTTAGTTCTCAGGTTCACCAATCTTGTTTATTCCTAGTGGATGTTTAAAATTCCATCAATTGGCTACATGTGGAAAATTTAAACATCCTCTTAAATTATGAATACTCATGTTGTTTTTTGAACCAATTAATTTCCTGATTTCGGCCAACCCGAGTATTTTGTTGAATCGTAGTCGGGGTTCCGAACCGGCATTTTTGCATCAACATTTGTCCTCCAATCGTCGAGCAACTTTTTTAATTCATTAGCTATGTTCGGTTTTTCTTCAAGCAAGTTGTTTGATTCACTCGGATCTTTCTTTAGATTATAAAGTTCCAATCTGTTATCTTCCAAAAACTCTATTAATTTCCAGTCTCCCTTTCGAATTGCAGATGAAGGTTGTCCGAATTTCATACTAGTGTAATGTGGATAGTGCCAGTAAAGTGATCTTTCATCGACAGTTTTCTGTATGCCCGTTAAAACAGGTGCAAAACTAACTCCGTCTATATGTTGCTCAGGTATTAAATTACATCCAGCAAGATCTAATAGTGTCGGATAAAGATCATGTGTGATAACCGGTACTTCAGATTTTGAGTTTGCTGCTATATTCTTCGGCCAACGCACCAATAACGGCACTCTGATACCCCCTTCCAGTATCTCTCCCTTTCCTCCTCGAAACGGCGTATTTATGGTTTCCGGTTCTCTACCTCCATTATCTGAAAGAAACAGGACAATCGTATTCTCAGCTAAATTATTATCATCAAGATAATCCAGCAATCTTCCAACAGCAATATCCATGTGTTTGTGCATTGCTGCATAATCAGCGGCATCACGTCCTTTATCAGGAAGTCCTTTATCAATATATTTTTGTTTTACTTCGTCCTTGGCAGCGATAGGGTGATGTACCACTTGCGTAGCGAAAAGCATAAAAAAAGGAGCATCTTTGTGATCGTCGAGCCAGAATATGGCTTTGTCAGCTAAATGGTCGGTTAAGAATTGAAGTTCTGGTGCATCATTTTTGTACAACCCTGTAAATTGGTTATTCTCATTTTCAACAAAATAGGTAGGCAGGTTACTCCAAGTCACCAAGTATGAATAGTCAAATCCATGTTTGTCGGGCAAAGATATAGGGCCTTCCCCCAAATGCCATTTACCGACATGTGCAGTGGCATAATCATTCTCTTTAAAAGCTTCCGCTACTGTAAATTCCTTTAGTGGCAATAATTGCGTAAAAGGTTTCTCTATCAATTTCGGATTGGCATATAATTCTACTCCGCCCGGAATCCAATTGGTAATATCTACCCTTACAGCATTTTTGCCGGTCAAAATACTTGCTCTGGTTGGAGAACAAAGAGGTGAAGCATATGCACTAGTGAATTTCATCCCTTCGGATGCTAACCGGTCAATATTAAGGGTCTCCCATGGTTTATTTCCAAAACAACTAATTCCGTTGTATCCCATATCATCAACCAAGATCACAAGGATATTTGGTTTCTGATTTTGCCCATTCTGACAACTTGAAAAGGCCAAGACTGAAATAAGAACATATAATAACTTGAATTTCATTGTATTAATTCGATTTAGAAATGAAATGCATCGCATTGACCAAATCCTTTAATCAAGCCTGTCAGCATACTTTCTTTCAAAAATCTTCATATTCTTTTTTAACCCCTTGATATTCGATGGGTGTTCCACAACAAAATCATAAGCCTTTCTTGCGACATAATAATTGTCATGCAACAACAATTCTCGTATTATTTTGAAGGAAGACTCGGAGGGTTTTTTAACCGATTGAGCTATTTCCATGATCGATGAAAAAGCTAGCACACCAATCCGTTTTTCTGCAAATTCAGCTAAAAGAAAATCAAAGGTTTCCGGATAAATTACCCGAAGCTTTTTTTGTCGGTTGAGGATATCAATTTTCATTTCATGACTGGCCTTGTAAAATTGATGCATTAGTTTTTTCTGAATATCCCTTTTTTCCAACAGAGCATCAGTAAAAAAATTCAATGCTTCGTTAGAAACTTTTTTGTTAGGATCATCGGAGACCAATTGCATGATTTCATGCGTGATAGCATCCTCCGTTTGGAATAATTCTTTAGCTTCCTCAATAGCCCATATTCTAAAATTTGATCGGTTGCTTTTCAGTTTTTGCGATATGTATTCCTGGTTTGTTTTTTTTCTCACATGCTGTTTTATGGTATCCCTGGCAGCCCCGTAAACAAGATGCCAAAAAGTATAGGATGATAAAGCTGCCCCGTTCACAACCGCATCTACCATCCCAATGGGTGTTGCACCAGTAATACCATCAACGTCTTCATACTCTTTGCGCAAATTTTCAACAGCATCATTAATTTCGTGAAAGGAGTAATACTTAAGTTCATTTTCCGGATCAGCTAATATTTCATCTAATTTTTGGTAATCCGAAACATCAAAGGGAGTATGGTCATTCTTGGTAAGGTCCCTTTCTTCAGGTAAGGTAAATTTCAAATAATCACCGACCTCATCCCAGTAAATATTAATGAAGGCTAGTTCGCAAAGTTTTTCCCTACAAACCTCCGTTTCTATTTCCGCTCGATACCAAAGGGTTTTGTTATTAGAATCCCTTTTCTCCAATAATTCGAAAGCAGTTGTATCATTCTGAATTACCCGATGTTTAATAATACTCTCCACTGTGGGGTTACCCTGGTCAGGTGGGCGCAGTTGATCTGAAACGGAAAAAACCAGTAAAAACGGAAACAATATTGTTCGTAGGAGCTTCTGCAT
>JABDKZ010000497.1 GCA_013001935.1 Maribacter sp. | reverse complement strand
ATACTGAAGTAGGTTTCGATTTCCCATAAACAAAAAAACAAAAATAGTCTATTTATCTTGAAGCTTTTTTGTTGATGGCTATAATGTTTTTGACCCATTCTGTTTCGTAGTATTCAGGAAACTCTTCCTGGAAGATTTGAAGCTTTTCTGAATTTTTTTTAAGGGCATCTATTAATCGAATCCGGGCGTTTATTTTATCATTGCTTAGTAAATGAAAACCTACGGCTTTATACATTATTTCTGCACTATCGGGATAAAACTCTTGGCCTTGGGACAAAATATGTAGCCCTGCATCATAGTCCTTATTCTCTTTGGCAACTGTGGCCCAACTCAACCAGGTATCCAGTTCATAATTACCCAAATCCACGGCTTGTTTAAAAGAAAAGTCAGCCTGATCATAATTCTTGAGCGCAATATTTATCCTAGCACATTTCTTCCAATACGTTGGGTTTTCACCATCAATATTTAATGCTTTATTGATATAGTAAAGGGCTTTATCGTAATTATCCTTGTTAAAATAGAAATCGGTTATGGCTAACCAGCCTTTATCCAACAGTGGGTCTTCATGTACTGTTTGATAGTAATAATATTTAGCCATTTCATCATTACACAAACGTTCATAACATTTGCCGATTCTTAGATATGCATGTGATGTAGGGTCTTCAATCTTTATGGTCGTCTCATAATTCTCAATAGCCTCGTTGTATTTCCCTAATTTTTCTAGCACTTTACCCTTTTCAAAATAGGCGCCAATAAAGGAGTCATCAGAAATAATCGCAAAGTCGAACGCCGTTAATGCTTCTTTGAACATTCTTTTGGAAAAGTATTGTTTTCCCAATTGATGCCATGCCACTTCACAATATGGGTTTCGGTCTAAATAATCATTTAGATAGATAATGGCTCCTTCAAAATCTTCTAAAAATTCAAAGCAGTAAATTACATTGTAGAGCGATGAATAATCTTGTTCATCAAAACTCACGCATTGCATAAAACTTTCTTTGGCGAGTTTAAAATCATCCATAAAAAGATATTCCATACCCAATAACGAATATATGTCATAACTATTTTCGGCAAGTTCAAGGGCTTTTTTTAGCAAAGTAACCGCAGCTTCGTGATTGTCTTTTTTTGAATAGATATTCGCTCTTTGAACAAATATCTCCTCGTTGGTGCTATCAATTGTTTGGAGTTTGTCTAAAAGTTGCTCGGCCACATCAAGATTATTCTCGAACACAAGCACTTCTACTTCCAATAGTTTAAGTTCAATAGCGCCTGGATGCTGCTTTAAACTGATTTTGATGGCTTTTTTAGCCAACGCTATTTTGCCATGATTAAGGTAATGATGAATGATATCTTCAAAGTCTTCTGCGTCAAAGAAATAGACATCATCTGTCTTAAGCATTGATTCAAACTTTGCAATGGGCTGGTTTGGTCTTTCGTTAGCATCTAACGCCATAGGAACTATTTGGTTAAACTATGGAATTAAAAATAGTCTTTTGAAACCTCTGATAATTCCATTCTTGGGCTATATTATTAACAAATTAGTTAACAACTTATTGTTTATAATCGTTCAGTATTTCAAGAATGATTTGACAACCTCTCTCGATTTCTTCATGCGATATGGTAAGTGGTGGTGATATTCTTACGGCCTTTTTTTCAAACAAAAGCCAGAATAATATCAGCTGCTTTTTGGCGGCTGTTAAAATAAGATAATTTGCAATTTCAGGGCTTTCCATGATTAAGGCCAGCATAAGTCCCTTACCCCTAATTTCCTTAATTAACTTATGTTTCAGAAGATTTCGTATTACTTTTTCCTTCGATAATGTATTTGCTATTAGATCACTTTCTGTGATTTCCTTCAATGTAGCCAAGCAAGCCGCTGCAATTACGGGATTACCTCCAAATGTTGTGATATGGCCAAGCTTTGGGCTATGTTGTAAAGTAGACATCATAGCATTTGAAGCCGTAAAGGCACCAACAGGTAGACCTGAGGCCATACCCTTGCCCATGACCAAAATGTCTGGAATACAATCATAGTGTTCAAAGGCGAATAAACGCCCAGTACGTCCAAAACCTGGTTGAATTTCATCTAAAACCAATAAGGCCCCAACTTCAGAGCACCGTCTCCTAACCTTTGCTAAATATCCCCTTTGAGGTTCGATAAAACCAGCTCCTCCTTGTATGGTTTCCAATACAACCGCAGCGGTCTTTTCAGTTATCTTTTGGATATCCTTATCGGAATTAAAATGGATAAAGGAAATATCAGGAATCAAAGGTCTAAAAGCACTTTTTCGCTCTTCGAAGCCCATTATACTTAAACTGCCCATGGTATTGCCGTGATACCCGTTATGCGCTGAAATTATTTCTGATCTTCCAGTATATCTTCTAGCTAATTTTAATGCTCCTTCAATAGCTTCGGTCCCTGAATTCACCAAATATGTGGTTTCCAAAGGGGAGGGGAGTAATGATGCCAAAAGTTTGGCATATGCCAAGGCGGGTTCTTGAATAAACTCGCCATATACCATCACATGCATATATTTATCAAGCTGATTTTTTACTGCTTCAGTAACTTTAGGATGACAATGCCCCAAACTGCATGCCGAAATACCTGCAACAAAGTCAAGATTTGAATTACCTTCAATATCATAAATATAACTACCCTTGGCATGTGATACCTGTAAAGCCATGGGCCTGGGCGTAGTTTGAGCTTGATATTTTAGAAAATCTTCTTTCATTGACTCATCAATTGTCTAAAACCCTAAAAATCCATGTTGTATCCTGGTAATGTCCGTTAAATCGACTATCCCGTGCCTTTTTGGCATTATCAAGCGTGTCATAGCGATCTAAATACACGTAGTAAAACTTGTTGAATCTACGATAAAAGTGATTGGGCTGTAACCCTTGTGAAGTTAGGCTCTTAATGAACTTTTTATAATTGACCTTGTCTTTATAAACTTTGGCAATCAGATAATACCCTGATCTAAGGTCATCTTCCATGGGCACCTCCTCATATCGTTCCTTGGTTTCTATATTATTGGTTGGCTTAACCTTTTTCCTGGGATCGGTAGCATGATCATTTGAACGTGTAATATTATTTACAGGGTCTCCTTCATTAGTGCTTCGTTCCTCTTCTTCGGCATCAATATCGATTGGATTAGAAATTCCGCGAATTACAGGTAGGACAAGGTTGTTGTCATCTTCATCAAAAATGGCATCCTTGGTAAGGATGCGTTCATCACCCCGCCAAATAAAACCTTTTAATTTCCTGCTGTTTTCTGGGAGCTCTGTTTCTGGATAAATATCACCATCAGGATTAGTGAAAAAAGTAAGGTCCTCAATATCATTATTAGCCATGGTTATACGAATAGCACTGCAAATGGTCTTGTCTATGCCAATGAGTTCATCATCATCATTATACATATAATATATAACCTCGGTATTTTTAATTAAATCAATGATTTTGAGCTGGTTATCCTTGAATTTACCGAATAAATCTTTGCCTTTTGCTTGATTATAGCCTTCCATGCTAACGCTGTCAAGTGAAATTATAAAGGCATTGTTCAAAACCTTTAGCGAATCCATTTTTTCAGTTTTTAAATCAGATTTTAAATGAATGCTGTCACCGGTCATTTGGTTAGGTCCGTTCCAGAGTATAGGATTCGTGATTAGCTGGGTAATGCCTGTTTTTTGGTCGGCATGGATAGAATCGCACTTACCACTCAAATCGGTCTTAAAAAATTTGGCATTTCTAAAAGCTCTAAGTATTCTATGATCCGGTTTTCCGGTTACCATTAAGGTATCGCCATGCATATAGAGTGAATCTTGTTCCATTAGGGAAATTGAAACCGCCCGTTTTGTAGCAAAGACAGAATCTTTAGCCTTAAAAACCTCTGCATAATGCGCTTTTATTACCCCATTATTAACAGTGTCTATGACCCTAATATTGTTGGTAGCAGAAGCAAACTCCCTTACTTTGTTAAAATAAACACTATCTCCTTTGATTATTCTATTGTTATAATCGATTCTTGTGTTTTTAATAAAATAACCACTTTCTACTTTGGTGTCATAAAACCCTCGCTCACAATAAATCTTATAGGTATTTCCTGTAATAGTCGAGGGACCGTACAGATAGGCATTTTTAGAAGTTTCATAATAATCTAATTGCTCCGAATCCAAAATGTAATCCGGGTTTTTCAAATGAACACTATCTAAGAATTGAATTTTTTTTGTCTTTAAAAAATACCGACCTATTTCACTGGTCAGTGTATTTACAGAATCTACCACTGTGCCGAAATCCTGATAATAAGCCTGTTGTTCCCCTCTATTGAAACGCAGAGTATCTGTTGTCAAGGTCATCTTGGATTTACTGGTAAGTACTACGCTTTCCCAGGCCTTTGCAAGATTATCATTGCCATTGTAATCGATTTTACCACTGGTCATCTGGATTGAATCACCCTGCTTTAAAAGGATATTACCTATGGCCTTTAATTTATTGTCTTTTTGATAGAATATAGCTACATCACAAAATAGATTGGCGCCTTCATGTTCGAACTGTATTTGCTTATCATCTTTACTGAAAATTGAGGCACCCGGGAATTGAACTTCGTCTTTCGTGAAATTTGCCCCATAAACAATATTGATTTGTTTAACTTCTTTTTCGGGTGGATCTTGGGAAAATATTGGTATGGTTACCAATAAAACCAATATGTTAATGATTTTACCGTACAATGTTCAAGAATTTGATCAAAAATAGGATTTTTTAGAGGAGCTTAACAAGGATTGGGATAGTTTTAGGATGTTAGTTCCATGGGGTGGGGTTTCTATATATTGGATAGCTTGAATAATTACCTTGAAAACGGAAAGGGAAAGCCATCTGAAAAATAAAGACAGATGGCTTTTAATAGTATTCCTTGAAAAATTAAAATTCCCTATACGGTGATTCCAAATATTGATTGGCTTCTTCTTCTGCAAATTTTGCGGTAGTATTGTCCCAGTGTAAGGTCTTATTTGGAAAACGACCCGCAATTACTCCCAAAAGAATAGTTTCAGTTAACCTTGAAGCATAGGAAAAAGGAGCACTGCATTCACCTCTACCCAGACATGCTTCAACAAATTGATGGTAATGTTTTGGCCCCTCCGAAGCATAGTTGCGTATGGGTTTGCCCATATTATTGACTTTCTCTATTTCGGTAATTTCCGAGGAGATATCAACAAATGCGCCATCCACAATTTTCTTAGGCAGCTCCATGAAGTGTGGTAATAATAAACGTCCTTTTTCCCCAACGAACATTGCACCTTGTTCAGGTAATACTCCTTCACTCGTTGTTTTGGTTTCAAGTGACAGTTTATCCTTCATGGCCTTTTTTTCATCCTTGGTTTCAGTTTTGGAAATTTTGTTCTTGTTTTTTGGCAATACAAGATCTTTATGGTCCTTAGGTGCTCCTGGGCCATCATACCAAACCCATTTTAAGCTATCTGCAGTATGTTTGGTACCGGGAAACTCATAGGTAACCACGTTATTTTCCGGAAAGCCAAAACCGGTTGGTTTCCTGCATTCGTTTTTAATCGTACGAGGAACATCCAATTCTAGAGCGTTATAAGGTGTATCAAAAATATGTACCCCCATGTCACCCAGTGTACCACAACCATAATCCATTAGTTTTCTCCAATTCCCGGGATGATAAACCCCTTTTTTATAAGACCTTTCGGCCGAGGTGCCTAGCCAAAGATTCCAATCCAGTGTATCTGGAATTGGATCGCTACCTTTAGGCGCCACCCCATCATACCCCCAATTTTTTGGCGACCATGCATGTACTGTATGTACTTTGCCGATAATGCCAGATTGAATTAGTAAAGTGGCCAATTTATAGTCGTAGAAAGAGTGTACTTGAATTCCCATTTGGGTCACCAAATTCTTATCTGCAGCCAACTTTTTCATGGCTCGTGCCTCAGATACATGGTGGGTGAGCGGTTTTTGGCAATAAACAGGCATGTTCATATTCATTGCCATCATAGAAGCTGGGGCATGTGTATGGTCTGGAGTGGAAACGATGACGGCATCAATCTCATTCTTCAATTCTTTTAGCATCACCCTATAATCTGAATACACTTTGGCTTTTGGATGTAATTTTTTAGCGGCAGCAAGGTAATTTGCATCAACATCGCATAAGGCTGTAACATCTACCAAGGCATGAGACGATATAGCATCAAGATCTGCAGCTCCCATATTTCCGACCCCGATATGCGCCGTTCTTAAACGATTATGTGGTCCCATTTTGCCAATGAAAGATGGCGCCAATGACAAGCCTAGGATTCCTAAACTACTTTTCTTTACAAAATCCCTGCGATCCTTATTATGTGTGCTCATGCTTCTGTGATTTTACTTTTTATTATAATTCCTTTATTCTAATATTTCTAAACCTAATTACATCTCCGTGTCCCAAAAAACCTATATGACCCCTTGTTCGATCTAGCCCCGGATGTTCTTTTTTATCCATAGTCCCATTTTTACTTGCTTCCACAAAATCCCCATCAACAATAGCAGTACCATTTAAAATGATTTTGATTTTTGAACCATTGACAATCACCTCTTGTTTATTCCATTGCCCAACAGGATTCAGAAACCCACGTTTTGACGGAATAATTCCGTAGACTGAACCATGATATTGGTATGGCTGTAAATTAGCATATTTTTCGGCAGTATTGTCCAATATTTGCAATTCCTTGCCAACATAAGCTGCGTCGCCTTCAAGCGGTGCATGAATACCAAGCCCATTGTTCCCGCCGGGAGTCAATTGAAATTCAAATCTCAATATAAAATCACTGTATTGATCTACGGTAAAAAGATTTCCACCACTACCACCACCATTCGGGTCTACGACGATCATACCATCAATAGCTTTGTATGATTCCTTATTGCCTACCCATCCATCAAGATTCTTGCCATTGAAAAGTTGCTTGAATCCCAGGTCATTCTTTGTCTTATGCGAGCCACAGGTTGAGACCAGAATGGTAAGAACTAAAACCAAGAAAAAATAGCTACCCCGTACTATTAATTGCATTGCCCTTTTATGTAATAATTCCTAATGGATTAGTGTCTTTCCAATTTCCTCTGGTAAAATCAGGGAAATTTTGTGGTGAACCACCGCTTGCCACCGAGCGTTCACTCAATGGCGCAACTGCACTCCAGAAACAGCCCTCATATAAATTTTGATCTAAGGGAAGTCCGTTTTGCAAACATTCAACAATACGATACATCATCATACCATCCATTCCTCCATGACCGGTATCCTTGGTTGCTTGATTTAATCTTTTATAAAGAGGGTGGTCATATTTTTCATAAATAGCGGCCAACTGATCACCTTGTGCCCATGAATGATGATTATCGGTAGCGCCCGGAACTCCACCCTCAAGAGCTATCCTAGTAGGGAAGCCAGCTAATGCGCCTTTTGTGCCTTGAATTAAATTATGTCTAGAATACGGGCGTGGACTGGTCTCATCCCATTGTACCATAATGGTACGACCCAATGTTGTTTTAATAATAGAGGTATTTAAATCCCCTCCTTTAAAATCCAGGGCATTCCATTTGTGGTCTGCAGCATAATTTTTTTCCGCATATAACTTTCTTCCCAAGGCCGGAGTTGAAAATGATACAAGACTTTCAAAATTATCTTCGGTGCGGCCCAGGTTCATATATTGGGCTACTGGCCCTAGGCCGTGAGTAGGGTACAAGTTGCCATTTCTTTTCGCATAATGTAGCGTTCGCCAAGAGCCTGTTCCGCGTTCTTGTTCTTCCATTTGGAACCTAAGCTCATGAATATAAGCGGCCTCAGCGTGCAGAGGCTCCCCTATAACGCCTTGCCTGCACATGTTGAGGTACATAAGTTCTTCTCGCGCATAATTCACATTTTCCATCATCATGCAATGCTTCTGGGTCTGCTCGGAAGTATTCACAATCTCCCACATCTCTTCAAGAGTAACTGCAATGGGTACTTCTACAAAGGCATGGGCGCCCTTTTTCATGGCTTCAATGACCATTGGTGCATGGTTATTCCAATTTGTCGCTACAAAGACTACATCGGGTTTAACCTCATCCAACATTTTTCTCCAGTTGTTTTCATCACCATGATATTGGGCAATTTTCCTGTGTCTTTTTCCTCCGCCTATATTGGTAGCTTCTTTACTCCATTTTTGAACATAATCCTCGTAAAGATCACAAATTGCTACCACTTCGGTTCCCGGTAAGGAGGCGAAAAATTTTAAATGTCCCGGTCCTCTAGCTCCAACGCCGATAAAAGCTGCGCGTACCGTAGCTAATTTCGGGGCTGCGAAATCGCCCATATATTTAGCACCATTAGGGCGAATAGGCATAGTATAGGCCCCTTTTGCTATTGTTGGAGCCATCGCCATTGCCGCCCCCGCCAAAGTTGTTTTGCGAATAAAGTTTCTTCTGCCAATGTTTTTCATAAGCTACATTTTGGTTAGTATGGCAGAGTAACCTCCACCACTGGATAGATGTATTTTTAGTTTTGTATTCTGATTTACTGCACCGGATACTATTTTGTAATCTTGCGCATTTCTAGCGGCATTGATTCCGTCTT
The DNA here is from genome assembly GCA_013001935.1 of Maribacter sp. Taxonomy (GTDB): domain Bacteria; phylum Bacteroidota; class Bacteroidia; order Flavobacteriales; family Flavobacteriaceae; genus Maribacter_A. The sequence continues at coordinate 2,427 of JABDKZ010000497.1, read as the reverse complement.
CAAAGGATTGCATTTTATATTCACCTGCTCCCAAGAATGAAAGATCCAATTCAAAATCACGAGCAGTCCAGTCTGTCATGGCACCAAGATACCAGGTATCCCCATTTCTTCTAGCGATAATAATATAATCCGAAACGGCACCCTCCAATACTACGGTTTCGTCCCAAATAGTGGGTATTTGAGTAATAAAATCTACTGTTTCCTGCTCTTTATAATAGATGGTTGGCGATTCACATAACATTTGTACCGGAGCTTCAAACACTACATACATAGCCACTTGATGGGCCCTTGTACCGAAAGCCATAGGCCTTGTAAAAAGAGGGGCATAGTTGGCCGCCCCGGTTTCATAATCAACTTTGTTCATATTGATCATGGCACCCGGAGTAAAATCCAATGGTCCGGCTGCCATGCGCACAAACGGAAGGGTAACATTGTGCTCTGGTGTTATTGCCGAGCTCCATTTATTGTTCTCATTGCCCTTAACACCTTCGTAATTAATGATATTTGGCCACATGCGCTCAACGCCCGCAGGTTTAAAGGCACCATGATAGTCTACCAACAGTTTGTACTTTGCCGCTATTTCCGCTATTTTCTCATAAGATTCCACGACGTACTGGTCACTTCGTTGCATAAAATCTGTTTTAATTCCTACAGCACCCCAACTAGCATATAATTGTAGAATCTTTTCTGGATTTTCATACAATGGTTTCCACAATACCCATAGTATGATTTCTACATTTTTAGATTTAGCGTATTCTATTAATCCAGGCACATCAATGTTTTCATTATCCTCTAGTATTTCAGTGGTCGATTTGGTCCATCCCTCGTCTAGAATTACATATTCTATACCATTTTCGGAAGCGAAATCAATAAAATATTTATAGGTATTGTCATTTACACCAGCTTCGAAATCAACACCATAAATATTATTGCCATTGTACCAATCCCATGCCACTTGGCCAGGCTTTATCCAATCAGCATCAGAAATTTTTGATTCTGGTGAAAGCTGGGTGACTAGGTTACTTTCCACAAAGGTCCTGTCATCATCACTAATTATAAAAACCCGCCATGGGTAAGAACGCTTGCCGTTTACTCTTGCGATATAATCTGCTTCCTTAGTAATAATCTGATTGCGATCTGGGTTGGAAGCTTCATTAGGAACTGCTTCTAAAACATATTTTGGAAAAGTTGCATTCATTGTAGTAGTATCACTTTTTTCCAGAAACATCCCGGGAAAGTCGAGCAAAGCAGATTCAGTAAAAAGTACCTTGGCGACTTTGGTGTCGAACATTACTGGGAGACTGCAGAAATCGCCTGTTGCAAAATCAGATACATCCTTATGAATATATTCTCGCTCATTATGTGAATAAAATGATTCTTCTTGAGGGAAAAAGGATGATGTTTGATCTGGAAAAGTCAAGGTCATTTGTTCATTTACTACCGTCTTTGTTTTGGAACTATTGTCGATAAATTGATAAGCAATGCCATCATTGAATGCCCTAAATACCACTTGATAATCACCTCTAAAATTGAGCGTTAACTGATTGAACTCACTCGTTATGTTTGCATCCTTGTTTGGTATCTGAACAGCGATATTTTCGGTTATACTTGTAATTTTCTTGTTACGCAGTCTTGGTACCTTCCCGATAATTCTGCCATTTCCCAAATCCATTGCTATTATAGCCTCTTCAATGATCTTGGTGCCTTTTAGCCTAGCATTCCAGGAAATATTTTCCGATAGATCAATGTCAATTTCCAACTTTTCGTTGGGTGAGCTTAACTTGAGCTCTTGGGCAAACGCACTAGTAAAGAATAGAAATAGTGCTGCTATGAATAGTAATAATTTGAGGGGTTTTGAATTGAGAAGATTACTTAAAGTATTACTATTCATTTTGTTCTCTATTTTAAATGTGTTTTATTTTCCAAAATGAATTGATTGAAGTTCTATTGGAAATAATGGCGTCGTATTGCTTGGTAATGGAATACATTTTTAGTAAAGTGCTTAGATGTACAATTTACAACAAAAGTGCCCAATTTTAAAATATAAGTACTTCAATAAATACTGAGTGTTAGGTATAGTATAACTTAGTGATTACGCTTTTACATACTCATCCAATCTTTCAAATGTAGATCCCCATCCGTTATAAAAGCCCATTTGTTCTTGTTGTTTGCAATATGCCTCTGTCTCATGGATTACTTTGAAGGAAAACTTGGTTTGTTCTCCTGCTTCCTCAAAATGGACATGTAATTCTACACCTTCGGTCATGGGTTTAAAATCAGCCGAGGTAACGATCTTTTTTTGTTCGATTATTTCTGAATAGATTCCTTCGGTGATGAATTCCCCACCGTTCGGCATTTGCATTACATATTTCCAATGCCCTCCAACTATAAAGTCATGTTCTAGGACCTTGGTCTCCATTCCTTTTG
>JABDKZ010000263.1 GCA_013001935.1 Maribacter sp. | reverse complement strand
CTTATCCCCTATTCTCAAAGGACTTTGGGTTTCTTTGACGAGTGGTAAAAAAGTGATTGGAGGCGTGGCACATGAGAATGTTGAAGATTTAATATTCCTCAAGGAATTGATGGAAACCGGAAAATTGAAACCTGTCATTGATCGAACATATTCCTTGGAACAGATTCCTGAGGCCCATGCCTATGTTGAAAAAGGACATAAAACAGGAAATGTGGTAATCAAAGTGGTATAATGTACGCAGGGTATTTGAGATATAAAAAGGCGCCGAGATAAGGTTATCCTGGCGCATTTAATTTGTTATTTTATTAATCCTCAGTCAGTAATAGGGGTAACCACAAAACTTCTGAATTCAACGGGACCATGATCCCCTTGAATCAAGAATGGTCCGGCTTCGGCCTCGTTGTTATCCAATGCACCTCCAGTCATTCCAGGAATATTTTGATTGGTAATAATTTCTTTGCCGTTGGCAACTATTGTCACTCTTCTGCCGATAAGTGTTATGTCATATTGTTGCCATGCCCCAGCGGGTTTTGCCACCATTTCATTTGGGGTTAGAAACCCATAAATACCTCCAAAAAGAATGTTTGAGGGTTCTAATCCAATATTATCAGCTATTTGAACCTCATATCGGCCACGTAAGTAAATTCCACTATTGCTTCCTTCTGGGTATCGAAACTCGACATGTAATTTAAAGTCATTGAATTTCTCATTGGAAACCAAATTGGCCCCCGTTTTTTCACTGGTCAAAATTCCATCTTTAATCTCCCATTGGTTCTCCCCCATTGCCTTCCAACCATCTAAATTCTTTCCATTGAACAATGCTTGTGGTTCTCCCCAGACTGGATTCTCGTTATAGGCAAGTTTGGGTGCTCGAGTCCCAACCCAATCATAGGTTTTACCATCGGTATAAAGTAAGGTCCCTTTTAATTCTTCATTTACGATTGCCCCGTTGAACTGCAGTAGATTTCCTTTTTCCCATTGCGGGGGTATCGCAAATGAGAATTTATCATCTATAAATTTAATTTCTGAAATTGGACGTGCACTACCATTCATGAATACAAAACGGCCTACCAAGGTGCTTAAACCAGAATGTTTTACCTCAAGCCAAGATGGGACTTCTTTGCCGTCATAGGTCAGTGTTAAGTTCCATTTCCCCTCCAATGATTTTGGTTCTTGGGCATTTAATTGAAGTACGAGAGTTGCAATTAAAAGTAGTGCGAATGTTTTAACTTGGTTAATTTTCATTTTGAAATGATTATATGTTAGAATTTATGATAGCTATATAGATTTTAGTCCCTACACCCTTTTTTTCTTCGTGTATCGATCAAGTAAATGATTTTCCAATTTTCCCCATCTTTAAACAACTGAAAAGAATTTACCCCACAATGACTAAATGCATCATTATACCAAAACTCATAAGGTGTCCAAGCGTTCGCCATGGCGCCATCTAGTTGAATGTTGAAAGAAAGTAATTTCTCTTTAAAACTCACTGTATCGGGTATGCTCACAATTGATTTTAGAAATTTACTGAAATCTTCTGTCTTAACAACCTTAGTTCCTTCTTTAGTATTGCCAATAGTTTGCGCAATAATCCCTTTGGCAACGGTTTGTTTGATTAAAAGGGAATCTTGTTTGTGAAATCCGTCAAAAAAATCTTCGATTGTTTTCTGAATCTTGCTCTCTTCAGATTCTTGGGCAAAGCCATTCATGAAACCGAGAAGAAGAATAAAAGTAAAAATTTGTTTCATATACGAAGTTTCCTCAAAAATAAGTTAAAATCCGGAATGGGCAATTACCGTGCAAGGCATTCAAAAAATCCTGAACTATCTATTCCAAAACAATGCCACAAAATCATTACTTTTATCACTGCACAAAAAAACAATAAATGTCCACAGCGAAAAAAGAATACAAAAGAGTTACGGTAAAATCACTGGTAGACATGAAAAAGAACGGCGAGAGAATTTCTATGCTAACGGCGTATGATTATTCCATGGCAAAAATTGTAGATGCCGCCAATGTAGATGTTATCCTCGTAGGTGATTCTGCTAGTAATGTGATGGCCGGTCATGAGACTACCCTACCTATTACCTTGGAACAAATGATATATCATGCAACATCAGTGATTAGGGCAGTAAATAGGGCTTTAGTTGTGGTTGACATCCCCTTTGGTAATTATCAAAGTGACCCCAAGGAGGCTTTACGTTCAGCCATACGTATTATGAAAGAAAGTGGTGCACATGCCGTAAAAGTTGAAGGAGGAGAAGAAATTAAGGAATCGGTAAAACGAATATTAAATGCGGGGATACCCGTTATGGGGCATTTAGGTTTAACGCCTCAGGCCATTTATAAATTCGGCACCTATACGGTTCGGGCAAAGGAAGAGGAAGAAGCCAAAAAATTAATCGCCGATGCGCAGTTATTAGAACGATTGGGGTGCTTCGCCATAGTGCTTGAAAAAATACCTGCCGAATTGACTAAAAAAGTTTCTGAAAGTATTTCAATCCCCACTATTGGTATTGGAGGTGGCAAATATGCTGACGGACAAGTTTTGGTGATACACGATCTTTTAGGAATGACCCACGAATTCAATCCGCGTTTTCTTCGAAGGTATATGAACCTGTATGAAGATATGGGCAATGCTATTTCACAATATGTTGCCGATGTTAAAAGCCGGGATTTTCCAAGCGATGAAGAGCAATATTAAATTTTACTACAAGGACTTCCTTTTATTGTGCTTTTGATTTTATTGATTAGAACGTTTAAAAAAACTAATCTTAACCATATATTATAGGAATTTATCTATGGTAAAAACAGTATCAACCCCACATAATCTACAAATACTTTATGAAGATAACCACCTTATTGCTGTGAATAAACGACCTGGTGATATTGTACAGGGAGATAAGACTGGTGATAAGCCGCTAAGTGACGTAATAAAACAATACATCAAGGAGAAATACAATAAGCCAGGAAATGTTTATTTAGGTGTTGTACATAGATTAGACCGACCTACATCTGGTATTGTGGTTTTCGCCAAGTCATCAAAGGCCTTACCAAGATTGAATAAGTTGTTTGCAGAAAAAAAGGTTAATAAAACATATTGGGCCATAGTTAAAAATTCGCCACCTACTGCTAAGGGTACCCTAACACACTGGCTTAAGCGCAATACCAAACAAAACAAATCATACGCTTATAAAAAAGAAGTTTCGGATAGTAAAAGAGCTATTTTAGATTACCAAATCATAAAGAAATTGGACAATTATTTTTTGATGGAAATTGACTTGAAAACTGGGAGGCACCATCAAATTCGTGCCCAACTCACCGCCATTGGGTGTCCCATAAAAGGTGATCTTAAATATGGGTTTGACCGAAGTAATAAAAATAGCAGTATACATTTACATGCCCGGAAACTTTTATTTGTTCACCCAGTGAAGAAAGAAGATATTAAATTAATCGCACCCCCACCCGTAGATGCAGTTTGGAACGCTTGTTGATATTTTTTTTCTACATTTAATTACTAACCAAAACATAGTGCCATGATCAAAAAAGTATTCTTCCTATTTAGCTTAATTCTTTTAACCTCGTGCGGTAGTTATAATTCAATCGACACATTTTACAATGCCCATAAGAACGATAATCAAGTTACAGCGGTTCGTGTTCCACAGTTCATGCTGACATTAATTAGTGGTATTTCTCCCGAAATGCAATCTATAGTTGGGAATACCCGAGATTTAAGGTACATGCGTTTTCCAAGTGCCACGCCAGCCAAAACGGATTTTTTGAATAAGCAGATGGACGGGATAACGGGTAATTCTTTTATTGAGGTATACCGAAAAAATGACGAATTAAAAAGAAATGTCGTATCAATCCGAGAGAAGCGAAATAGTGTGAAGGAAATTTTAATTTATAATAACAATAATCTCAATGGCTCATTCCTTTATTTTAATGGTGATTTTGATCCTGTTAAAGTTCGTGAAATGGCTAAGAACAATGAATTCAATAAACTGGGAGATGGCTTAATCCAACAATTCAGTACGGGAACCCCCGGCATCATGCAAGAAGAAAAATCGAATGATTAATAAATTAACGGGTAGATTGCATCGCCTTTTCTCTAATAATTTGAGCCACAGGCTTACCTTCCAAATGGCTCTCGAGCCAAGAGAGTATGTCTAGGTAAAGAAAGGCACGCTTTTCATAGGGGTGTTTCTCATACTTTTTAAGCTCTTTATAAAGTTTTTTAAATTCATTGCGCAATTCATTTGGATAAATGTTGCCAAGATTGCGTAAGAATTTGATCATTTCTTTTTGTACGGCATGTAAGTCGTTCATCTTCAAAAGAAACTTGTACGTACTCTTCAACTGCAGTTCTAAATGATAATCCATACCGGCTTCGTAATGGGCAACCAAACTTAAAACACGTGCAAAACACATAAGGTCTTCACGCATTTTTAAGTTTTTATTATCTATGATTTTCTTTAAATATAGAATACAATTTTTGTTATCCCCGTTACCAAAGTAAAGGCTGGCAATCTTGTAGTAAAGGACCATAATGTGATGTGCATCTAAACGATTACTGTGCTTATTGATGCCATACTCAATAATCTTTACCAAATACAACCCTTTATCAAAAGTGCCTTCCAAAAAATGAAGGTTCAATCTGTTGGCATTGATATAGAGAAAAGCCAATGAACTTATATTGTCGTTCTTTGGAAAATCCTTGGACGCGACCATAGCCTCCAATTTTTGAAGTGTTTCTTTGAATTGAGAACTATATTTTACATAAAATAAAGATTCTAGTAAATAATGATTTCCCTTTAAGTAGAATACGGGATTTAATTGGATCATCTTTTCATTCTCATTAAAGAGATCTACCCATTTTTTGGCATATTTATAGCAGGAAAGAAAATCTTGAATTAAGAAACTGTACCATAAATGAGCCTTGTACAGCCATAATTTTTCACGAAATCCAAGATCGTCTATCGAATATTTTGGAAGTTGCCTTTTAAAGTAAGCCTCAACAGTTTTAAAGTCCTCATCATTACGAACATAGCCAACTTTTAGCATAAGGCCGTAGAGCTGTAGGGATAAATTAGAAAGCTTACTGGTCATTACATTCTGCTCGGATAACTGTTTGGCCTGGACGGCAAGTTCATCGGCCCTATCCGGAATACTTCTGGTAATATATTGGGTCTCAATGATCTTTTCGAGTTCAACGATTTCGTAAGCAATATTTTTTTCCTCATTATCGATAGCCGTATGCTTGGCCTTATCAAGTATTTTTAAACTTTGTTTGTATAGTCCTTTTTGATATAAAATAGTTGCAAAATCTAATTGTTCCCTCAGTTGTACCCTAATATTTTGATTCACTGGGTTTAATCTTAGACTTACAAGAATCTGTTTGTATAAATGTGCCTTTAGGTTCGAAAGTTGGGATTTTTTGACTATCCCACTATCAAGAATTACCTTTTCATCATATTTTTTTACTTTGTCCAATAGGTTGAACAAGGCTAAGAATTTGGCGTCCGTATTTACACCCAATCGCCCCACATAGAGTTTAAACTGGCGTTTCTCAGATTTAGAGAGGGATTTTACCAATACAAACAATGCATCTTTATGCGCATTTGTCATCGTAATAAATGTAGTTTAAATCGTTGTTTTTTAGCACTTTGCACTCGCCAAAAAGTAACTTAACGTTGTAAATGTAAGCCCATTGTTTAGGACATTTGCCCCATTGGCCATATATTCGTAATTGGCTAGTTAAAACTACGTAAATATAATGAGTAAAGATATAGTACAAATTTTTGATACCACCCTTCGTGATGGCGAACAGGTTCCAGGATGTAAATTGGATAAAAACCAGAAATTGGTCATCGCCAGACGTCTTGATGACCTTGGTGTAGATATTATCGAAGCAGGGTTTCCTATTTCGAGCCCAGGTGATTTCAATTCGGTCATGGAGATCGCCCAAGTGGTTAAAAATGCAACGGTCTGTGGGTTAACCCGCGCTGTAAAGAAAGATATTGAAGTTGCTGCAGAAGCATTGAAGCCGGCTAAAACCCCAAGAATTCATACGGGTATTGGAACTTCGGATTCACACATTAAACATAAATTCAACTCGAACAAGGAGGCCATCATAGAACGGGCCGTAAGTGCTGTAAGCTATGCGAAATCATTTGTTGAGGATGTGGAGTTTTACGCCGAGGATGCGGGAAGAACGGACAATGAGTTTTTGGCTAGAGTATGTGAAGCGGCAATCAAAGCCGGCGCCACGGTTTTAAATATTCCTGATACAACCGGATATTGTTTACCTGAGGAATATGGGGCGAAGATGAAGTATCTTAAAGAAAATGTCAAAGGCATCCACAAAGCAGTACTCTCTTGCCATTGTCATAATGATTTAGGTTTGGCTACTGCTAATTCAGTTGCTGGAGCAATTAATGGTGCCCGTCAGATCGAGTGTACCATCAATGGTATTGGAGAACGTGCTGGCAATACTTCTTTGGAAGAAGTTGTGATGATTTTAAGACAACATCCGTACCTTAAATTAGATACCAATATCAATAGTAAATTACTCTATGATACCAGTCAGATGGTTTCTGATAAAATGGGTATGTTGGTACAACCAAACAAGGCCATTGTAGGCGCCAATGCCTTTGCCCACAGTTCTGGCATACACCAAGATGGGGTGATTAAAAATAGGGAGACTTATGAAATAATCGACCCTGCGGATGTGGGTGTAAATGAATCATCGATTGTACTTACAGCAAGAAGCGGTAGAGCGGCTTTGGCCTATCGTGCAAAAAAAGTAGGTTATGAACTCACTAAACTGCAATTAGATAGGGTTTATCAAGAGTTCTTAAAATATGCGGACCAAAAGAAAGAGATTGTGGATGAAGACATTCATGAAATCATTGAAACCAGCAATATACAAATTGAAAGTGTTTCGTAAATGAAGCTGAATATCGCCATTTTAGGGGGAGACGGCATTGGGCCAGAGGTAATTGCCCAAGCTGTGAAATGCCTTCAGGCTGTAGAAGATAATTTTGGCCACGATTTCACGTTTACAGAAGGTTTAATTGGGGCCGCTGCCATCGATGCCAAGGGTAATCCTATTCCAAAAGAAACTCTTGAACTGTGCAAAACATCAGATGCTATTTTATTTGGAGCGATTGGCACACCAGAATATGATAATGATCCAGAAGCCAAGATGCGCCCTGAAGACGGATTATTGTTTTTAAGAAAAGAACTTGATTTGTTTGCCAATATTAGACCTATAAAGATTTTTCCTGCCCTGGTAACTAATTCCCCAATTAAAAAAGAAGTTATTGCGGGTACTGATCTGGTTATTTATCGTGAGCTCACAAGCGGAATTTATTTTGGGGAGAAAAGTCTAAGTGCCGACGGCAAAGTAGCGACAGATCTGTGTAAATATACCGAAGCAGAAATTAGCCGTGTTGCCCATATGGCTTTTAAAGCAGCCAAGAAAAGAAATGGAAAACTGACCTTGGTCGATAAGGCACATGTCCTAGAGACTTCAAGATTATGGCGTAAAGTGGTCACGAATATTGCTGAAAGTTATCCTGAGGTTGAATTAACTTGTATGTATATTGACAATGCCTCGATGCAAATGTCACTTAATCCCAGCGCTTTTGATGTAATTTTGGCCGACAACATGTTCGGTGACATTCTTTCTGCGCAATGTAATGTGCTTATTGGGTCTTCCGGCTTATTACCATCGGCTTCAATAGGTACCGAAAATGCTATGTTCGAGCCTATTCATGGCTCATACCCTGAAGCTAAAGGCAAAGACACTGCCAATCCCGTTGCCTCGATCCTAAGTGCTGCACTGCTTCTAAATCATTTTGGACTTACCGAGGAATTTAATGCGGTCGTCGCTGCCGTTTATAAATCTTTCAGAAAGAAAATAGTAACAATGGATGTTATGGGAAGTACTAAATATGGCACAGAAAGTGTTGGTGATTTTATCGCAGAGAATATTGTTGATGTCGATGATAATTTAAATATCAATGATGAAAATATTGGATTGGGGAAATCAACGATAATCTAGCAGTACAAACTATTCTTTGACCATAGCCTTTACGAAGGCATCAAATTCTTCTTTAAATACTTCATGTTTTTCCCCTGTAGCAGGCCCATTAAATCCGGTATGTATTTTCCTCACCTTACCCATCTTATCAATAAAAATTGTCGTTGGGTAAGAAATCACATGATTCAACATTGGTAATTTTTTCTGGGCTTGGCTTTTGTTAGAAGTACCGAATTGGGCTAATAGAACAGGATAATCAACACCTATGGCCGTTTTGAGCCTATTAATGCTTTTGTACGCCTTTTCCTCAGTTTTGGCAT
>JABDKZ010000485.1 GCA_013001935.1 Maribacter sp. | reverse complement strand
CTTTTAATAAGCCCTTTGAATTTAAATCATTGAAGATTTCTTTTGCTCTTTCTGTATTGTCAAGTGAAATATAACTTTTCGCAAGGGTGAGTTGTAATTTTTCATTAAAAAAGTAGGGCGAAGTTAGTTCAATCAATTCAACACTTTTTGATAAAGCATCTATATCTTCTTTTGCTGAAAGTATTTTGTAAAATCCATAAACAGCAATTAATGGAATATCATATAACTCTTTATTGTTTTGTAATTCTTTTTCACTCCATTTAATGGTTTTATCACCATTCAAAATATCTTGAATTAAGTAAGCAGTTTTTTCATCTTTATATAGTATTCGATCGGCAGGAACTATTCCTAAGGCTTTTACCACTTCCTCAGCAGATCTTGCGGTTGAAAAGGGATTTTGACCTGTTATAAATTTACCTGATACAGATACATTGGAAAGCATAAAATCAGTTTGACTGAAAATAGCACCTCTTGACCTAATCTTATCTTCTAATTTAAACGGGAATTCTTTAACCCATTTTTTTCCAAATAACTCTTCTTCGATATTACAAAAGCTGGTGATTTCAACATCTTTAATAATATAATCGTCACCATCTTTAACATTCACAAAAGACGCAGGTCCATGACAAACGGATGCTATTACAGTTTCTTCTCTTTGGTATAGATTTAATATAATATCCTGAAGTGATGGATCATAAGGTAAATCAAACATAGCACCTTTGCCACCAACAACGTATATAGCATCGTATTTTGAGGGGTCTAAGCTTGATGTTGATTTGGTTTTATTTAATAAATCCAAGATGGTCTGGTTCTCTAAAACAGATTTGTTATAGGCCTTATCTTCATTATACTTATCTGCTTCAACCTTACCACCTTTTGGGCTTGCAATATCAATTATAAGTCCATTTTGTTTAAAAATTAAATAGGCTTGAGAGAATTCATCAAACTCAAAACCTGGTCTTATTGACCCCATTTCCTTTCCATAACTACTTACTACCATTAAGATTTTTTTCCGGACATTATTTGACTGTGAAAAAAGGATAATAGGTAAAAGAAGAGCGATTGTTAAAACTTTTATTTTCATTTTTTGAAGTATTTTATTGGTTAGGTTAATTACACGAATGAAAATAGTTTTTGTTACACAAAAGTTAAATGTATTAGCAGTTCATTGAGCATAAAATTTCCAAATTATTTAATAGTGATTTGATGGAAATGGTTAGGACATTAATTTTTATTCAGGAAAATTCATGGGTAAAATGTTTTACAACTTCTTATATCCATACCAAAAGCAACCTTTATTAGGCTGGGCTGTCCTCCGAAGTGAAACGAAGGGCAGCCGTGGTTTATAGCCCATTTTAAGGCAATGTGCTGTTTCCCTTTTTTTAAGTACTAACCCTGGGCACAATTACCTAAGAAAGCAGTAAATTTAGACTTTTAAAAACCAACACCTATGAGATTTCAAAATGCTGCTTTCTGGAGCTTCACATTACTTGCCCTGATTTTTACTTCCTGCAGCAGCCCAAAAAAAGAGGCCGCTACCCTGCTCATTTACGGGGGTCCCATCTATACGGTTGACACTTTACAGGCAACCGTTGAAGCCGTAGCTACAAAAGACAATAAGATTCTTTTTGCAGGCAGTCTTGAAGATGCCCAGCAATATAAAAACGACCAAACACAAGTAATAGATTTAAAAGGCAAAACCATGACCCCTGGCTTAATAGAAGGGCACGGGCATTTTATGGGATTGGGATATAACGAATTAAACCTGGACCTTATCAATACTACGAGCTATCAGGAAATACTAGATGCTGTAGCTGCAGCGGTTAAAAAAGCCGAACCCGGGGAATGGATTACCGGAAGGGGATGGCATCAAAGCAAGTGGACAGATATGCCTTCCGATACCGTAAACGGCTTTCAAACGCATTACAGGCTTAGTGAGGTTTCCCCTGAAAATCCCGTATACCTAAGCCATGCCAGTGGCCATGCCGGTTTTGCTAATGCCGCTGCCATGGAGCTTGCCGGGGTGCAGATTTTGCCCAAAGACGGAATAGACAAATTTGATGTAAAGGGCGGCGAAGTAATGCGCGATGATTTTGGCCGGCCTACGGGTATTTTTAATGAACGTGCCCAGGGTTTGATCACCAAACATATTCCCGCAAATACCCCGGAAAAAGATATCAAGGCTTTTGAATTGGCAGTAGCCGCCTGTCACAGAAATGGTATTACCGGCTTTCACGATGCGGGGATTGGAAGGAAGAATATTGCCCTTTATGAAGAAATGAAGGCAGCGGATAAAATGAGAATCCGTATATACGCCATGCTTACGGGTTTTGACAAAGCGTTGCTTAATGAATGGTATGAAAAAGGGCCTATGGTAGACCCCGAACATTTGGTAACCATACGTTCCGTAAAATTGAACTGCGATGGGGCTTTAGGCTCACGTGGCGCCTGGTTGTTAGAATCCTATTCAGACAGACCAGGGCATTTTGGTCACGAAACCCTGCCCATGGAATTTGTTAAAGAAACCGCTTTAAACGGATTACAATATGGTTTTCAGGTTTGCTCACATGCCATAGGGGACAGGGCCAATAAGGAAATACTAGACCGCTATGAAATTGCTTTTAATGAATTAGCAGATAGGGCAACCGATCACAGATTTAGAATTGAGCATGCACAGCATTTACATCCGGATGATATTCCGCGCTTTGCGGGCTTAGGGGTGATTCCTGCCATGCAGGCCGTACACCTGTCTTCAGACAGGCCCTGGGCCATAGACCGTTTGGGTGAGCAACGAATTAAAGAAGGCGCTTATATGTGGCAGGCTTTATTGCAAAGTGGCATCCCCATTGTAAATGGTACCGATGTACCTGTAGAACCTTTGAACCCTATAGCCAGTTTATATGCCAGTATTAGTAGAAAAACCTTGAAAGGCACGCCGGAAGGCGGTTATGAACCGGAGCAGAAAATGACCAGGGAACAGGCCCTTAGGTCATATACCCTGGATGCTGCATACGGCGCCTTTGAAGAAGATATTAAAGGTTCTATTACAGTGGGCAAACTAGCCGATTTTACCATTTATAGCCAGGATCTGATGACGGTAGCGGAAGAGGAATTCTTAAACACGGAGATAGCCATGACCATTTTTGATGGAAAAGTGGTGTATACCAGGGAATAGGGTTAGGCAATCCTCTTTATTTAAGCTGTATAATTGCTTAGTTGAACTGTACTTTCTTATACGATATCAATTTTAGATGAACCGGCATCTAAAAAACTTTGATTTTCGTACATTTTATACACTAAAGAAAACAGGATATACAATTGTATACTTAAAATTCGTGTATAGGGTTTAAATTAACAGTATAATAAAAATGACTCCCTTGCTATAAGAACTGTCTTTCAATCAAAAAAACACCTGACTAATGAATCCAATTATATCCTTTATAGCTATTACGGCCATAATTTTTGCCCTAAGCATTATTGTTTTTATTCTTACCGGGCTACGTAAAAACAGACCTGGTCAGTAATAGCGCGGTTATCTTTTTTTTGAACTTTAACGGTTTGGGTATGGTTTCGTCACGCCTTGGCGTGATGAACTATACCCTTCGTTCGCAGCTTTTTATCTATTTTTATTAATGGTTTTGTTATTGTTTTCGAAGAATATATAACCTCACATAAGTTAATCAAGGAAATGGTAGAAGGTAGGATAATCTGATTAAATATAATTTCGTATTTTCAAAAAACAAAAAGAGAAGACCTTTTATGGCCTTCTCTTCTAAAGTTTGTAATAAATTCTAACTCTGTTTATTTATTATAATCTTCCACCATGCTGGTGAAAGCCTCTACCGTATCCATTTGGAAGCTGGATTCAAAGACAGGTCCTTTTATAAAAAGATCTCTAAAACCATATTTATTTTTAGCATAATTGGTTAAAACGGTTCTATTATCGCCGACAAGCTTCTTTATATTGAAGGAAGACATATTTTTTGCCTCCTCTCCTTCTTTTTGGGCAAGAATTTCAAAGTTATTTTCCTGCCATTCAACATATTTGGCATCACTAACCTTCGTCCGGTCAGGTAAGTGGGAAGTAACGATACCCTGGGTGTGGTGATATTTTTTAAAAACGGTAATCTCCCCTTCCGTAGCAACTTCAAGCATCAACTTTTTAGGTATCCGGTCTTGCTTTCTTTTCGCAAATAGATTGGCATATTTTGCCTGTTTGAATTTTTTACCATTTTCAAGCGTAAAACTTTGCAAGTCGTTGGCATCATAAACCACAGCGTCTTTATGTACGTCTTCCCCTGCTTTGTAAGCCGCATAGGTTTTCTCGTCAATCAGGTAAACCCTTTTTTGAAATAGCTGAGGGTTCATCATATCCATATAGATATAGCCTTCAATTTCATTTCCATCCATAAGAGTTACTGTACCTTTTTCATATTTCCAAACCGAACTTGGGGTTTTTAACTGAGCTTTAGTATGGTTAAATGTTAAACTGAAAAACACTATTAACATTAGTGTAATCGTTGAACGTTTTTTTGCTGTTTTCATAAAATTGATTTTCATTAATATTAGTAATAGTTATTCAACACAAAAAATAGCATCAATTGATAAACGAAATTTATTGCATTAGATTGTTGAATTCTCAATTGAATTCCTGGGTAGGTGGTAATTGTCGCTAACGTGTTGGCTATGATTTCGTCACGCCTTGGCGTGATGAACCTGTCCGCCTTTGGAGGATTATAGCCATTGTTGGCGGTTCGTTTTTTTTAAATATTTTGTCCGAATGTCAATAGATTGCTGTCTGGGTCAAGAATTGAAAATTCCTTTTGCCCCCAAGGTTTGATTGCGAGTTTTCCATTTGGATGAATTTCAGTCTGTTTTTCCAATAATGATTTGTAAAATTCGTCTATGTTGTCAGTCCTAATATAAACTTGCCCATAATTTTCTTTTGGGTCAAGTTCTTTAAATTCAAAAAAGTGAATTTGAATTTTTTCTTTTTCCATCATCAAGTAGCCATCAAAATCAGCACTTCCAAATTGATTAAAACCTAATTGAAATGAGAAAAATTCTCTTGTGACATTTTTGTCACGCATCGGTAATTTCGGATTGATATCTGTTAGCATAATTCCACTATTAGCATTTTTTAATTCATACTTTTTAAACTCAATTTAAATTTGTCACGTACCCTTTAATGACCGCCAACGTTTTGACTATGTGCAGTAGGGACCCGTAGGACGCTATTGCGCATAGCTATTGTCAGGCAAAGTATTTATATAATCTTCTAAATATTTGTGCAAACCCTTTTGTGGTTTGTTGAGCAGATAGGGTTTGTAGTCAATTCTTAATACATCCAAAAGTCGCATTATATTAAATCCAATGGTATAGTGATAATCCGAAGGAGCTGCATATGTTAGATAACTAAATGCTTGATTGGTTAGGTCAACCTCTTTAAACTCGACATATGATTTAAACATTGGGTCATTTAAAATGACAATGGAATCTGAACTGTTGGCATAGTCGGAAAGAATAAACATACTTTTATACTCAATGTACCTGGCCGATCCTTCTTGAATGACGTAGAAATTTTCTACTTTCTCTAAATCCGGATATTCTATGCTATATTTCTCAATACGGCTCTTTCTCTTTTCCAGGTAGGTTGAAATTAATGAATCACGACTACCTCCATTATTATCCGAAATGGCTTTCATAAGATGGTCGTTTTCTTTTTGAATCATTGGCAAAAAATTTTCGTCTTCTTTACATAAAGAATATAAATTATTAGGATTGAATAATAGTGGGTTAATTTCATTTCTGGCATATTCTTTATAGTACTCATTGTT
>JABDKZ010000465.1 GCA_013001935.1 Maribacter sp. | reverse complement strand
GTACTGAGTAGAAAAATACCCAAAGTGGACAAGATAGCCGAAGCAAGAAGTACCCCCGTTTGATCGAATTTATGTACAAAATCACCCCCAAAATATCTTCCTATGGCCATAATACCCGTTATTAATGCTAGAATTAACATGGGTTCGGCCCCACTTTTTGAAAGTACTAATTGTACCCATTGTGTTGGTACAAACTCGGTAATGGCTGTCAAGGCCATACAAGCAGCGATAAAAACAAAAACCGGAGAGGCCATACCTTTTAAATTACCTTTTAAGCTTGCCGCCTCCTGTACCCGTGGTTTGGGGAATGTTTGTCTGAAAAATAAAAATGCATAAATTAAAGTAGGCACAAGTATTATCCATATCTGCGCTTGCCAACCCATATTTATTTCGTTCATGAAATAACTAATCAAACTTCCTAAAACGATACCTCCTGGGAACCACATATGAAATCTGTTGAGCAAGGTGTTCATTTTTTTTCCAGTAGAACTATCCGCTATCATTGGATTACATGCTGCCTCGGTACACCCATTTCCTAAACCAATAAGTAATGTTGAAAGTATAAGCCCCCAATACCCACCAGAATAGATGGTCAAAACAATACCCAGGGTATGCGCTAAAAAAGCAAATTGCATAATTTTTTTAGGGCCAATGATATGGTAACTCAAGCCGCCAATAATCATGGCGATGGGAAATCCAAAAAACCACATAGAATTTATATCGCCTAATTGTTTGGCCGTTAAGTCAAAAACCTCACCTAGTTCTGGAAGTACTCCCGCTCGAAGACTAAAAGAGAAAGCTGTTGTGATAAGTGCAAAGCAACTACCATAAAAAAGTCTATTTGCATTAGGTGCTACCCCTTGCGATGGGTTTGCCATAAGAAAAGTGTTTTTTGGTTGGCTGTATGTAAATTCCCTGATTGGAATTTGTGATATAATTTAACTCCTTTTCATCTAAAATCATAATAAATTGTGATATGAGTACTATTTATATTAACAATTGTTCTTGAAATGTAGCGCAATCCAACCTATGCTTTCTTATTTAAGTAATGACAACAAACTGAAGTTTAGTATCCCCATTTTGGTATTACGTCCAAATTATCCAAAAAACAGTTTACCATAGTTACGACCTTATTCCATCATGAAAATCGAAATGAATTTAGGCCATTGGTATGTGCAATTCAATAGTGAACATTTCCAAGTAATTCATTGTCAATAGTTTTTAATAAGTATCCAAAAAATAAATGATAAAAAACGGTAGATTTAACCCAAATTTTTTAAGGAATAAAATATGCAAGTACAGTACCTCGATAAAAATCCATACAAACAAAATCAAATGAACAAAGAAATTAATCTGCAAGCTGCTGATAATATTAGGGCCTTGGCGGTAGCAATGGTTGAAAAAGCAAAGTCAGGTCATCCGGGAGGTCCAATGGGAGGAGCGGATTTTATGCATATCCTTTATTCTGAGTTTTTCAACTATGACCCTAGTGATATGACGTGGCCATTCCGAGATCGTTTTTTCATGGATGCCGGTCACTTATCTACCTTGATGTATGCACAATACTATTTATTGGGTAATTATGAAAAGGATGATATTGCCAATTTTAGACAATGGGGTTCAATAACCCCTGGTCATCCCGAGGTAGATGTAAAGCGAGGCATTGAGAATACTTCAGGGCCTTTGGGCCAAGGCCATACTATGGGTATTGGAGCTGCTGTTGCAGCCAAATTCCTGCAGGCACGTTTTGGTAAATGGATGGACCATAAGATTTATGGTTTTATATCAGATGGTGGTATTCAAGAAGAAATTTCGCAAGGTGCAGGCCGTATCGCAGGTCATTTAGGATTGAATAATTTTATTATGTTCTTCGATTCAAACGACGTGCAACTTTCTACCATGACCGATGAGGTTACCACTGAGGATACCGCGATGAAGTATAGATCTTGGGGTTGGAAAGTAATCACTATCGACGGCCACAACCACGATGAAATTAGAAAAGCCTTGACCGAAGCAAATGCAGAAACTGAAAAGCCAACCTTGATTATCGGTAAAACCATAATGGGCAAAGGTTGCGTTACCGCTGATGGCAGTATGTTCGAAGGGCATTGTGAGTTACACGGCCAGCCTATAGGGAATACAGGTGCTGACTATGAAAAAACGCTTGAAAATTTAGGTACCGATCCGAAAAATCCATTTGAAGTTTATGCTGATGTTGAAACGCTTTATAAAGGAATCTTGGAAAGCAAAAAGGCTGATGCAGCGGTTAAGAAGTCTGAAATAAATGCATGGAGAAGGGCAAATGAAGGTCTTGCTGCGAAATTGGATCGTTTTCTTTCCGGTAAATTACCTGATTTGAATTTTGAAGCTGTTAACCATAAAGAAGGCTTGGCAACTAGGGTCGCTTCTTCCAATGTCTTGGGCTATTTAGCCGAACATGTAGAGAATATGATCGTTTCATCGGCAGATTTATCAAACAGCGATAAAACAGATGGGTTTTTGAAAAAATCATCGTCCTTAAAAAAAGGTGATTTTTCAGGTGGGTTCTTACAAGCAGGCGTTGCAGAATTGACTATGGCTTCAATGGCGAACGGTATTGCCTTGCACGGCGGTGTTATCCCCGTTGTGGCGACATTCTTCGTTTTTTCTGATTATATGAAGCCGGCTATAAGATTAAGTTGTATTCAAGAACTGCCGGTTAAGTTTGTTTGGACCCATGATGCCTTCAGGGTAGGGGAAGATGGCCCAACACACCAGCCGGTTGAACAAGAGGCGCAGATCAGATTGCTGGAAAAATTGAAGAACCACAGTGGCGATCAAAGTTTTGTGGCCTTGCGTCCCGCCGATGCAACAGAAACCAGTGTGGCATGGAAAATGGCTATGGAAAACAGTAAAACCCCAACAGGACTGATTCTTTCCAGACAAGGCGTTATGGATGTACCTGCGCAATCGGGTACAAGATATGCTTC
>JABDKZ010000246.1 GCA_013001935.1 Maribacter sp. | reverse complement strand
TGTCTCCCGGATCATGAAAAAGAAAAATAAAATCAGTCCCCTAAGTCAGTGCATTAATTTACTGGCATTCTTTTGCTGAACTTGAGGGGTAATCAGATAAAGTATTTAAACGTTCCCCAGAGATTTTTTTAAGTTACAACGTCTGGTGTGGTTTTTCACAAAACACTCTTTCGAAGTTTCTCTATTTTGTTGAAAAAACAGGATGTTAATGACCGTATTATAGCATGTTATCCGGTAATCGTTTTATTTCGTATACACAGGAATTATCTGGGACGCCACGGTTGTGGATTCATCTCGGCACGAAAGGAATAAGGTTAATTTGCTGTAAAACTGATCAAACCGAAGATTCAGAGTTAGAATCTTCCCCAGAGTGAGAAAGCAAGGCGGTGATGATAAACTAGAAAAGCTCAGGTATTGGAAAATGTTCTAAGATCAATGGGGTCTGTATCTATTCATGTGCTGAGATTATTTTTTATAATTTAACAAACAAACGAGATATTCTTACAACAGCAGATACCACTAACTTGTACCGACTGGGCAGGCGAATTCACACCTTCGGCACCATGCGGTTACAAGATGTGTTGAACCTTCTGTATCTTCCTGGCCACTCTCGATCTGATTTCCCCTGTCTGACTCAAGCTGGAGCATGCACGATGGTCGGTGGAATTTCCCTTGAGCTAAAGCGTTTTCAGGACAAGCCTTTCGGCAGGGCATTGCGCACCGGTAGCAGGGATCAAAATTTTCCAGTGGAGTACTTGGAGGTAAATAATCTTGGATCAACACCGAGCGTAGCCGCACGTTAGGACCCCATATTGGATGAATAAGCAGGTTGTTTTTTCCTATTACACACAATCCAGCTAGGCAAGCAGCATCTTTCAAATAAACACCACCTTTTTCGACTTGATATGGTAAAGCCTGAGCCTTGATACCATGAGTGTCATGCAACCATTTGACCAGTACCTTTGAAATTTTGGTCAACCATCGGTTTCCAGAGGTATTGCCGCGGTCAAACCAGTCCAGCTTCGGCTTTTCCTGTGGATGCTCCATGGCCAAGATGAGCAATGAACTGGCATTGGGAAGCCATCGGATTGTATGTTCGGCATGATCATCCGGCCAATACTCTCCTACCGCCGCTTTGTAGGAAGGGCTATTCACCACATCCGCAATATCGACAACCCTTCCTTGAATTCCGTCCCACTTCTCTACCTCGGTGATCAACTCTTTTACAATCTTATCAGACATTTAAGCTTATAGAGAAGGTATATGAATTTTTAGTCTTTTTTCTAATAACCGTATCCGAACTATAGTGCAGCGAAGGTTGATCTGCAAATGGAACTTATTCCTGTCGATCAATCTCGATGTACAGTTTGAAGACATAACGACCCTCCTTTTTCTTTTGTAGAAAAAACAAAATGTTAATGACCAAAGTATACCATTTATTCGGTTATACTTTTGCGACGTATACACAGGAAGGAGTTCAAGCAGAAGTTCCGATAGGATATTAGACCTTCGATGTGGCAAGATAAACGTGAAGTTAAGTGGTGAGCGTTTGTGGGCCGGTGGAACAATTGGAACTGTACCTCAATACTATTCATTACAGAAAGTGGTTTCTGGATAGCCTGAGAATCTATCCAAAATGTGGTCGGGAAGTGCAGAAAAATATGACTTTAAATAAACGTTCCTAATATGATTTCGATTAGCCTGATATGAGTATTCTATAAACTCATTCATAATATCACCGGATAAATTAGTACCCATGTCCATAACTTTTATGGGAGTTGAACAAGCAAAATCAAAAGAATTTAAATCAAAATAGCGAATCTTTTGATTACCATATGTCCGGAAATAAATTTTGAGAACCGCAATGTCATAGACAATACTCCATTGCGTTTTGAAAGAATCATGTTCAACTTTTTTCAAAATGTTAAACCCATATTCAATCGGCTTGTCCATTGCGTGTGGTTCATAGCCTTTAACCATTTTTGCTGACAGGATAAAACGTTCAATAGACTTATTTTTGTCGGATTTAGGTAACTCCTCTTTTCTCCAAAAGCTGAGAGAATCAGCGTATGTGCTGTTTGTCAGTGTTTTAACCGGCATCCGTTCATTGGTATGGTAAATCAAATCTCCTCCAATAAACTCAATTGTGGCGCAGATACCCGATTGTTCACATATCAAAAAGTGAAGTTTCGATTCTCGTGATGCTTGAATCCTGATTTTAGAGTCACTTGCAATTACGTCTTCTACCCTGGAAAAATTATCAAGTTGATATTGTATCCATTGAGAAACCATAATTTCAGGTCTTGAATCCTTTGGTGGATACTGGGTCTTATCTAACATCATAGACTCTACGACCAATCCGGCTTCATTCATACCACCTAAAGGAAATTCCCGTCCAAACAGGTTAAACGTTGCACTGCCATATTTTGACACCCAACTCAAACGATTGTTCACATCATCCGGTTGATCTGAAATTGCTGTTTTTGCAACACCTCTTTTATTAATAATTATATGGCCGCCCCCCAACCACCAATCGAAATTTCTCCCGTAGATAGGTCGGTTCTCATTATCTAAGCAGAATGTTGTACACGCCAGACTCCAGTTTGAATCAATACAAAAAAGGAGGACGCATAAAATTGAATTTTTTATAAAATCGACCATTTATATCCGCTCCCATTTAAGGAGACACAACCATTGATTAACAGGTCAATTTGCCCTGATAGCATCTTATTAAGCCGAACATAAATCAGCGAACATGTTGACTCGTTTTATTATCGGATGATTAAAGAATGATCTTATTTTTCCCGGCAGTTTTTGTAAAGAATACATCACTCTCATGACACGTTTAACAAAATCCTTTTTATTACTTGCGGATTGACGACCGAGGTTATGATTTTTCACATAATTCCATAC
>JABDKZ010000238.1 GCA_013001935.1 Maribacter sp. | reverse complement strand
GAATACAGCAAATCAACCGAATAAGGCAATTTTGATAAGGGGTGTCCGGTGCCGAGTTCCAGATTCCAGAGGCGTAGGGCTCAAGAGTTAGGAAGTAAGGAGGGAATAGCCGCCACAGTTGACAAGTTGATTAGGCGATAAGTTGATTAGTTGATTAGTTGAAATTGGTAAAATTAAATCCAACACCTGTTCGCCTTAACGACTGATCACCTGATCAGAAAATCTTGCCACTAAGATGTTGAAATTCATTTTGCTTGCACTAGGCACTTAAACTGGAGGCAACCTCAATTCATCTTGGCAATGAGCCTCTCTTTCCGCGCTTTTACTTCCTCTACCCAAGGTTTATATTTTTCATCACAATTTTTATAGCTTTCCAAGAAGAGATTGCTCTTGATTAACGCATTCTCGCTATCTCCAATTTGTTCATACCAATTACTAAGTTGGTAGGTAGCATATCCTCTAAATGTTGGAAGGCCAGGACCTAGTTGAGAGGGATTATACATGGATATCGCTTTTTCATAATCGCCCTTCCCGGCATAAATGTTAGCGGCCATAATCGTCTTGTCTAATCTTGTGGCCATTCCCTCTGCCCAAAATAGCGAAAACATATACTGGAAAGCTGAATCGATGTGTGTAAGCGCAAGATCATCGTTTCCTGCTTGCCTGGCTTCAAATGCTTGAACGGAAAAATCAAAATAACGAACTGCCTTGCTTATGGCTTGATCGTTTCCCAGGAGGCGAAGTTTATGCTTTAATACTTTTGCCTCTTCCGGCATATTGAGCGCAAGTGCATATTTTATCGCCGCATAAAGTTCCCATGGTGTTTCGCCATCTTTTGTTTGGATATAAAGAGAGTCGTAATGTTCGCTAAATGGAGCAAACCCATCATTCCCCATAAATGTAGCAGGCAAACATCGCACAAACCTCCCAAAATCAATGCTTCCAAGTTTAAGGGGTTCTTGGGAAAACTTGTAAAATTCTTTTTCTTGACCCGTGGACCCATACTTTATTTCCCTTAAGGTAATTTCACTTGTGCGGTCAGGTCTATGTCTAGCTTTCAACAACCGCTCTAAAAGACTTAGATTAACAACTTCATTTTCTGGTAATTGGAGGGCAACGTACAACCAGCCTATTTTTGGGCTATAGACATCCATGAATTCTTGAATTTGCTGGTCGGTAAGGGTATCCATAAACATTAATTCAGCCAATTTTAGGTAGTGATACTTTCCGTAGGTGGTATCTACAATGGACAAGTAATGCTGGATAGCGGCAGAATCACTTTCTATAACCGCAATTTTTATCAAAGTTTCGATCGGAGCCGTGTTGTTTGGATCTAGTTCCAAGGCTTTAAGAAGATAAGGCTTTCCTTCGATGCAAGAGCCGCCAAAGTAGGTATTCCCACCACCATATAAAAATTGGCCATATTTGCCAATGATTTCAGCGGACTGGTCGTACTTTTCCGCAAGTCTTTTCACTTTGTCTTTGACTGGACCATACCCTCGAAAAGCATAATGGTAGTCCTGCCATTTTTGAGGCATGGTGTGTATATATTTTGACCAGTTTTGATAGCCTATGTCACTGTTGATCCAACGAATATTACCACCTGTTTCCCCTAGGCGCAACCAGGCTAAAGCAAAGGTCGAATCTAATTCGACGGCTTGTTTAAACAAACGTTCGGATTCATGGTTTCGAGAACGACGATATGCTTGCTCGCCTTGCAAATAGTATTTGAGACTCTCCATATTATCAGAGGTCATGGCACCAAGACTCCCCATTTCGAAGCCCGTTTCCTTAAGTTCTTCAGCTACCAGGTTTTTGATTAATTCGTCTACTGTTGCTGCAAGGTCACTTTGTTGGTTATCTTTTATAGTGTGGGTGATGATTTTTTTGCCATCGCTCGAATATTTAGTTGCTGAAAACTGCAGCGTTTTCCCCAAGGCAATGACACTGCCTAATATAAATTTACTGGCCCCTAAATTTGAAGACAATTTGGCATACGCCTCAGGGTTTCTAAGTTGGGGCGTTTCACTGCTAACTCGGCTTATCAATACATTTGGATCCACACTCCTTAGGGTTGGTATCTCATCCAATTGCGTACTGATCAGATCTACAAGACCTTCGCCAAGATATTCAATATCCGGACTACCTTTTATATCGAATGGAAATACAGCCATAGTGCTCTTAATCCCAAATTCATTTCCTACAGGAGCATTGTAACTTTCACCGGAAAAGAAATACGATCCAGCAAAGATGAAACCGACGGCCAATAAAATGACTGCTGTCAGGGTTTGCCAGATGGGCCTTTTTTGTTTGGCCTGTTTGCCTTTACCTTTCAAATCAGCTCTTGACGGTACGACCAGTCCTTTATTGGCGACGGCAAACACTTCTAGGGTTTCATTTACATTTTTAAACTCAAAAGAACCCAATGATGTCAATTGAAATTCTGACTTATTGGAAAGTTGATTGCGGATGGCTTTTGAAACAAGAATACAACCTGGAATGCCCATGGACTCAATACGAGAGGCTATATTGACACCGTCCCCAAAAAC
>JABDKZ010000029.1 GCA_013001935.1 Maribacter sp. | reverse complement strand
GAACCACATAAATACGTTCCAACTCTATGGAATCTTCACCTTTTAAATCGGATTGGGCCTCGTTTACATTTAACTTTAAATAGCCAACAAGATCATTGCCCTGGTAAACAAAGTAAAAAGATGAGTGCGGATTCACCAAGGCTTCAGTCAATTTTGATTTACTGAAGGCAGCGTTCAAATATGCTTCGAAGTCATTTGGATCGTTATCCGCTACAAAAGCGTCACTAAAGGTCGTTTTCGAAATCTGAACAAGTTGTTCAAGATCTTCTTCAAAGCATTCTTTATATTCGAGTTGCATTGTAATCTATATCCCCTAAAAATAAACAAAAAAAAGCCACGTTGTGGACGTGGCTCTAATACAATTCTTATGCTTTAACAATTAAAGCATAAATAATTTTTTAGTCAATAATACAACTCCGCTGAAAAAGTCATTCTTATAGACTTGTATTTCTTCTTCAATAGGGGCATGGTTAATTTGGGCTTCCATAATACGTAGGTTTGTTGTGAGATTTGGGGTTTAACTTTTAATACAATGTAAATTTAATTTAAAACGAAGGTATTCTCTAAATTATTGTTGTGAAGGATGTTTAAAATGTTGTGAAAAAAAATAAAAGTTGATTTCATCGATGAACAACGCTAAATTGCGTCTTAAATCCGCATTTCAGGAATATACCAATCAACTATTAAAGTGCCTTTTGTACAGTTCAATAATTTAAGATTTAAAAAGAAAATGCCCTTAACTTCAATTTAAAAGTAAGGGCATCTTAATGTTGTTTTTTAGAAAACCTGCGTATTAGAAATCCAAGTCATCTAAATCCTCATCAATATCCTTTGGTTTATTTGGATCTTCAACTGGTTTGCTACAGTCTAAAACAATATCCATGTCTGTAGGTTCAGGGAATTCACCATCAGAAACTCCCAACTCCTTATTTTCGTAGTTCTTTTTCATGTAGAGTCCCCAAATGGGCATTGCCATTGTAGCACCTTGTCCATATTTTAAGGTTTTAAAATGAATTGAACGATTGTCTCCGCCAACCCAAACACCTGTAACTAAATTAGGTACCATTCCCATAAACCAACCATCACTTTGGTTCTGGGTGGTTCCGGTTTTCCCAGCAATAGGATTCTTAAACTCATAAGGGTATCCTGTAATTACCTCCTTAAACTCAGGTCTTGATTTAATCTTATCATAACCCGTAGTTCGCAAATGAATTCCTGAACCGCCTTGTGTAACTCCTTGCATTAGGTTCACCATGGCATAAGATACTTCCTTGCTTAATACATCTTTGGTTTCGGGAACATATTCATACAATACTGTTCCGTTTTTATCCTCTATGCGGGTAACCATAACAGGTTTCACATAAACGCCCTGATTGGCAAAAGCACCATAAGCCCCAACCATTTCATAAACATTCATATCTTCCGTTCCTAATGCAATGGAAGGTACTTCTAAAATATCTCTGTTAATTCCAAGGTTTTTTACAATAGATACAACAGATTTTGGGCCTACCATATCTATTAGTTGGGCTGTTATCGAGTTTTTTGAATTGGCCAATCCTCTTTTCAAAGAATACATTTCACCAGAAAACTTTCCGCTTGAGTTGTCGGGACACCAAGCTTCCATATTTCCGTGTTTATGTGCCTCTATACAATATTGGGTATCGGGCAGTTCATAACATGGTGATAATCGTAATTGATCAATTGCCGCTGCATAAACAAAGGGTTTAAATGTGGATCCCGCTTGCCGTCTTCCTTGATATACGTTGTCATATTGAAAATGCCTATAATCGACTCCGCCTACCCAGGCTTTAACATGGCCAGTTTGCGGCTCCATTGACATCATGGCCGTTCTTAAATGAGTCTTGTAATATCGGATAGAATCCAACGGAGTCATGATAGTATCTTTCTCATGGGTTTCACTCTTCCAATCAAAGACGGTCATTTCGGTTTTTTTGGTAAAAGAACTACGAATATCCTTTTCCGATTTACCCTCGGCCTTCATTTTTCGCCATCGTTCCGAAATTTTTATGGCCTGTTCCATAATTTGGTCTATCTCCTCCTTCTCTATATCCAAAAATGGGGCTGTGCTGTTACGTAGTGGCGTATTCTGATGAAAAAATTCGGCCTGTAATTTTTTCATATGTTCCTGTACAGCTTCCTCTGCATTCAATTGCATTCGGGAGTCTATCGTTGTGTAAATTTTCAATCCGTCAAGATAAAGGCTCCACTTATCACGTTCCCCTTCAACCGCAGGTTTTGGATTTTCACCTATCCATTTATTCATGAAGCCTTGAAGATACATCCTAAAATATGTAGCCAATCCTTCTCTGTGGTTTTCAGGATTAAAATTCACATCCATCTTTAAGGCTTGAAGCGAATCTTTTTGAGCCTCGGTTATATAATCATATTTGGCCATTTGAGACAAAACCGTGTTTCTCCTATTGAATACCAACTCTTCCCTTCGCAATGGATTGTAATAGGATGAGTTCTTAAGCATCCCGACCAACATTGCCGATTCTTCGATTTTAAGATCAATCGGTTCTTTACCAAAATATATTTTGGACGCCGAACGAATACCATCGGCGGCATATCCGAAATCATAAATGTTCAAGTACATGGCTATGATTTCCTCTTTTGTGTACTGCGTTTCCAGTCGGGTTGCCAAAACCCACTCCTTTGCTTTTTGCAAAATAGCTTGAGTCTTTTTTTCCTTTTCCCGAGCGCCAATAAATAACTGTCGCGCCAATTGCTGGGAAATTGTACTGGCCCCACCTTTTTTTCCCAAGTATGCAATGGCCCTTAAGGTGCCTATGGCATCAATACCTGAATGGTCATAAAATCGCGCGTCTTCCGTTGCAATCAAGGCATTCACCAGGTTCTCCGGTAGGTCGTCAAATTTTACAGGTGTTCGGTTGTCATCCAAATAAAACTTACCCAATGTTTTACCATCAGAAGAAAAAATTTCAGTAGCTAAATTTGTTTGTGGGTTTTCAAGGTGTTCAAAAAGTGGCATTTCTCCAAATACACCCCAGGAAGCGAAAAGAAAAAGCATTGCCCCGGCTAGAACTCCTGTGGCAAATAGTATCCAAAACCATTTAATAAATTTAAAAAAGCCGGTTTTCTTTGTGTTCTTTTTGGCCTTTACCTTACGCTTACTCATTACTTTTTACAATTTCATATCCGACATCTGTAATGCCTTCTAGGTTAACTACACCATCTACTTCGCCATTTTTACGCATGGCGTGTGACAATCGTAAAGTATATACGCCAGAAGAAGGAAAAACGATGTTTTCTTTATACCATAACTTATTTTCCTTAATACTTCCATATCCTTTGCCCAGCCACGTCCCATCCGGTTGGGCCATTATAAACTCCATTGTGTCGGTTATGGTTTCCCCGTTTGGATAATCTAATTCTGCGATTAAAAAAAGATTGCTGTAGGGAAAAGTATTATCGTTTCGAAGATTAATGAAAATATGGTGATTCTGGATTGTATCTAATTCGGTAAAATTGAATTCGACCTTATTATCCCTGTTCCACGAACCATTGGTTGTTGCCTTAAAACCAGTTTTAACTATAGAGCTGTCACAGGAAACCAATAAAACTAGAACTACAATCGATAAAAGTACCCTACGCATTTTTTTGACGTCTTTTTCTATTGTTGTTTCTTCTATTCTTATTCCTATTTCTTTTGTTTCTACGTTTTGGTCTATCAAAACGTGTAAGACTGTCTTGGCCTACAACATTTTCGAACACCACCTTTTCTTCAACGACATTATCCAAGGCGTATTCCTCTAAACTAACAACCTTCTCCTTTTTCTTGTTTTTGGCCACAATTTCTATTACCTGTTCCTTGGATAACATATGCCAGTTAGCAGGTTCGTCTTTATACGAAAACCATAATTTGGATTTAAAAATATCTGACTTCTGGCAGAAGGCCATTCCCTTTTCCGTAAATAATTTGGTGTCCTGAGGAGGAAAATCCTTTAATGCTTCCAGATATAAATCGAGTTCATAATTAAGACAACATTTTAATTTACCGCATTGTCCTGCCAATTTTTGGGGGTTCAATGATAATTGTTGATAACGGGCTGCCGAGGTACTCACCGATCTAAAGTCTGTTAGCCATGTAGAACAACATAATTCGCGTCCACAGGACCCAATACCACCCAATCGTTGTGCTTCTTGCCGATACCCGATTTGACGCATTTCAATGCGAATTCCAAATGCCTTGGCCATATCCTTGATCAATTGACGAAAATCTACACGCTCTTCCGCGGTATAATAAAAAGTAGCCTTAGACCCGTCGCCTTGAAATTCAACATCAGAGATCTTCATCTGCAATTTTAGGATAATCGCTATTTCTCGAGAACGTTTTTTAATTTCCTCTTCCCTATTCCTGGATTTCTGCCAAATATCAATGTCTTTTTGACTAGCCTTCCGATATAATTTCAGAATATCATCGGCTTTGGGATCTACCTTTTTCTTTTTCATTTGCACTTTAACAAGTTCCCCTGTTAATGTGATCATACCAATATCGTGACCAGACTGTGCCTGCGTAGCCACAATATCACCGATAGAAAGTGCAAGGTTTTCTGTATTTCTGAAGAATCCTTTTCTGCTATTTTTAAAACGGACTTCTACGATGTCAAACGGTTTTTCCCCACTTGGAAGTGACATGTTGGAAAGCCAATCAAATACCGTTAATTTATTACAACCATCGGTGCCACAAGTACCATTGTTCTTGCACCCTTTTGGTTGTCCATCCTTACCGGTTGAACAACTGTTACAACCCATATTTTGTATCTTGGTTTGGGAAAAACCTAATATTTTTCCCAAAAAAGGTTCATATTAATCTTAAATGTAAAGATAGTATAATTTGTTGCAGAAGTAAAGTGTGTATTTGCAATTGAAAAAATACCGTCGTTCACGGTTATCTACTTTTTAAACTTCAATACCTTGGAGCGCCCTTTTTTAAAGATTTTATTGCTAACCGTTTTACCTTTCCTAAGTCTCTTCTGCTCGACAAATGGCAGCGCATGTATCTCTTTGCATTCAACTGAACAACAATCGGTCATTTTTTCGGCACATTCCCTACATTGAATGAACAATAAATGGCAAGCCTCATTAGCACAATTTACATGGGTATCGCAAGCTTTTCCGCATTGGTGACATTGGGCAATCACATCAGCAGAAATACGCTCACCCCTACGATGGTCAAAAACAAAATTCTTGCCAATAAACTTATTCTCTAAATCTTGGTCCTTCGTTTGCCTCGCATATTCAATAATACCGCCTTCTAATTGGTATACATTCTTGAAGCCCTTGTGCTTATAGTACGCACTGGCCTTTTCGCAACGAATACCCCCGGTACAATACATTACTAATTTTTTGTCTTCCTTGAATTCATCAAGGTCTTTTTCAATAATATCCAAAGAATCGCGAAAAGTATCAACATCTGGCGTAATGGCATTCTTAAAATGGCCTATTTCACTTTCATAATGGTTCCTCATATCGACCAAAATCGTATTGGGGTCTTCAATTAATGCATTGAACTTTTCCGCATTTACATGTACGCCTTTATTGGTCACGTCAAAAGTTGCATCGTTAAGACCATCGGCCAAAATCTTCTTTCTAACTTTTACCTTGAGTTTCAGAAAAGACTTGTTGTCTTGTTCGATAGCAATATTCAATCGTACATCTTTTAAAAACGTGATGCTATCCAAATGTTTTTTAAAAGCTTGAAAATTTTCAGCCGGAACGGATAATTGTGCGTTAATACCCTCATTTGCCACATAAATTCGGCCCAGAACATCCAAATCGTTCCAATGGATGAACAAATGATTTCTGAAAATTACAGGATTTCCTAGATGTGCATATTGATAAAAGGAAATTGTAAGGCGTTCTTTCCCAGCCTCTTCAATAAGAGTTTCCCTTTCCTTTGCACTTAATGTATTGTACAGTTGCATGCTATACCAATCGTTAAGTTAAAGAATAGATTAAGTGGCAAAGATAAAATAATCCTAGACTATTTTGGTAGTGATAATTTTCACCGGACAGGCAAGCTGTGCATTTTTGCATGGTTCATAAAGACTATGATCATGCGATTTTATAGTAAAAAACCCTTTTTTTCCTTCAGATCTTAGAAGTACACATTTACCATCTCTTTTCGACATTTGAAATTGCTCTGGAGCTAATTCGACGCAATAATTGCAGCCAATGCATTTTTTTCGCTGCAAAGTAACTACGACCATTATTCCTTTACAATTTTATATAACTTGTCAGAAGGCCTGACTTTGAAACCTGTTGGAAAAGTACAATTTTTTCCTTTTTCTGCCATCGACGCGATAACGTCATCAACCATTATCTCGCCCAGCTGAATTTCCTGAACTCCGGTGGTAGGCCCTGTAATTAGTAACGTATCGCCAACTTTAATATCGAAGGCTTCAATCTTGAATTCAGCAATACCGGGTCTCGGATAATAATGAACCCCTTTCCCCACATATATTTTCCTTTGACTAGCCTGTGAACCAGGGCCATCACTCCATTCCCCAAGCTGCTGTCCCAAATAATAACCGCTCCAAAATCCCCGATTATAGACTTTGTCCAATTCTTTCATCCATGAGTCAACCTTGTCCTGGGAAAAAGTGCCATTGGCATGTGCATCTATAGCTTCTCTATATGTTTTAATCACTGTTGCCACATATTCGGGTGCTCTTCCCCTACCTTCAATCTTTAAGACCTTAACCCCTGCATCGATTATTTGGTCTAAAAAATCAAGGGTACATAAATCTTTGGGCGACATCATATACTCATTGTCAAGCTCGATCTCAAAACCACTCTCTTGATCGATTACCGTATATTTCTTACGGCAATTTTGCTTGCACGCACCTCTATTGGCCGACGAATTATGGGAATGTAGGCTTAAGTAGCATTTGCCTGAAACAGCCATGCACAAAGCACCATGTCCAAATACTTCAACTTCAATTAAGTTGCCAGAAGGTCCTTTTACCGCCTCTTGCTGTATTTGGGTACAAATATTCCTGATTTGTCGTAGGCTTAATTCCCGGCTTAAAACCACGGTATCTGCAAATAGGGAATAAAACTTAACAGCCTCGATGTTGGTAATATTTATTTGTGTTGAAATATGTACCTCCATATCTATTTGCCTGGCAAAAGCAATTACTGCCTGATCCATAGCAATAACAGCTGTAATTCCAGCTTTTTTTGCCGTATTTAAAACCATCTTGATCAATGACAGGTCATGATCGTAAATAATCGTGTTGAGGGTAAGGTAAGTCCTAATATTTTCTTTTTGACAACGCTGCACTATCTCTGGTAAATCTTCTATAGTGAAGTTAATACTTGCCCTTGCGCGCATGTTAAGTTGCTCTACCCCAAAGTATACTGAATCGGCGCCATTAACGATTGCCGCTTGAAGGGATTCGAAATTCCCCGCAGGTGCCATGAGCTCTATCTGTCCGTTTCTTGTCATATACCCGTTTGCATTTAGGACTGCAAAGGTACGTTTTATAGGAAAAATACCCTCTTAGAAGAGACCCTATTTGGAAGTGATATGAAATTTGAATCTTCTACATAAAAAAGAGTCTTGAAATTTCAAGACTCTTAATTGGTCACCCCATTTTTTCTTTTTCACAGCATTCTTGTAAAATGCAAAAAAGGAATTGACCACCGTTGCCCATCGTCCGAAAACAAATGGTTTATATATAGAGTTAGTCTATGCTGTTTTAGGTAAGATGTCGTATTTATTAAAAGGTTGCGTTATAAAATCTGACTTCGCCCAAAACTGTGCATAAAATAATTTAGACTGATGGTTTTATGCAAAAAGAAATAGTAAATTAGCGTTCCTAATTTTATAAGAAATGAGTAGCGAGAAAGAAGCAAAATTAAAGGCCTTAAAACTAACTTTAGATAAACTGGATAAAACGTATGGTAAAGGGGCCGTAATGAAAATGGGGGATAGTGTCATTGAAGATGTTGAAGTCATCCCATCAGGATCATTAGGTCTTGACATTGCCCTTGGAGTGGGCGGCTATCCAAGAGGAAGGGTTGTTGAAATATATGGGCCGGAATCATCTGGTAAAACAACATTGACTTTACATGCCATAGCGGAAGCTCAAAAAAATGGGGGCATTGCAGCCTTCATTGATGCAGAACATGCCTTTGATCGTTTTTATGCCGAAAAATTAGGGATCGATATAGATAACTTGATCATTTCGCAACCAGATAATGGTGAACAAGCTTTGGAAATCGCCGATAATCTAATCCGTTCGGGTGCTATTGACATTGTAGTAATCGATTCAGTGGCTGCTTTAACCCCTAAAAGTGAAATCGAAGGTGAAATGGGGGATTCTAAAATGGGCCTACATGCGCGTTTAATGTCCCAGGCCCTTAGAAAGCTAACAGGATCAATCAGTAAAACCAATTGCACTGTTATTTTTATAAACCAATTAAGGGAGAAAATCGGGGTTATGTTCGGTAATCCTGAAACTACTACTGGCGGTAATGCCTTAAAATTTTACGCTTCAGTACGATTGGATATTCGTCGTTCAACACAGATTAAAGATACTGATGGAGCTGTTAAAGGCAACAAAACAAGAGTAAAAGTTGTGAAAAACAAAGTGGCTCCCCCATTCAAGTTGGCAGAATTCGATATTATGTATGGTGAGGGAATTTCGAAAATCGGAGAAATCATTGACTTGGGTGTTGAATACGAAATCATTAAGAAAAGTGGGTCATGGTTCAGTTATGGCGACACCAAACTGGGTCAAGGGAGAGATGCTGTAAAAGCCCTTTTAAATGACAATCCGGAGTTATATGAAGAATTAGAGGCCAAAATACGTGAGGCCATTAAAGCTATTAAATAGGCGAGATCACATTAAATGATTACTAAATAGGCGCCCCGTTGGTGCCTATTTTCTTTTAAGAGGTCAATATATACACTCCATTATATTGATATTCTGATAGTAAACGACTTTTCTTGTACCTTAATGCCGATAAACGCAACCATAATCAAATAGTTTCATCTTAGATATAAATTATTAGCTTATGAAAAGGACGTTTTTGGTGCTTTTTGCCCTAACAGTATCCGTGAATTTTTCTTCTTGCGAAATTGCAGATGAAGGACCAAATTTTCATTTTGTGCCTCTACGAATAGAAAGTGTTGCTGTTCCTGAATCCTTTGAGCTCAGTGAAACATATCAAATCGATGTCACCTATACCATCCCCAATGGCTGTACCTATTATGAAGGTGTTGATGTGGTGGCGGAAACAACAAGTACGCGTAAGGTCGTGGCCGTCGGCGCTCAACGCACAGATCAAGAAGCCTGCACACAAGTTGTGACAGAAGCTACGACATCATTTAATTTTGTAGTGCTTTACGAACAAACGTATTTATTTAGATTTTATCAGGGCGAAGATACAAATGGTGAGCAACTGTTTTTAGAGGTTGAAGTTCCTGTGAATTAATCGATTATTATAACCTAACCAATATTGTGAGTCTGGAAGAACTCATTGAAAAGTGTAAAAAAGGAGATAGAAGGGCACAAGAGCAGTTATATAGGCAATATTCCAATATACTGTTCGGTATCTGCCTTAAATATTCGCGCAATAAATCGGAGGCTGAAGATAGTCTTCACGACAGTTTCATGACCATTTATGAAAAGATAGGACAATATAAATCAAAAGGGTCATTTGAAGGATGGATGAAAAGGATAACGGTTAACACTGTACTACAGAAATATAGAAAAGAAGAATACCTCAAAGTGGTTTCTGACAATGTAGAGGAAGAAATTAAAGTAGAGACCGATTATTCCGATATTGGCCTTCAGACACTCTTAAAATACATTCAAGAATTACCAAACAAATATAGGTTGACCTTTAATTTGTACGTTTTAGACGGTTTTACGCATAAAGAGATCAGTTCAATGCTAGGTACATCAACCGGTACATCAAAATCAAATCTTGCTAGGGCAAGAATGATTTTAAAGGAACGAATAGAAAAAAGAACTACCAAAGCAATAATTGGCATTTTAATTATCGCTTTAGGAGATAGTATATGAGTATAACAATATGCTCGCAACAGAATCAAAAAACATGAACATTGCTTAACAATTAGCAAAATGAGTAAAAAGAACCTCGACAAAATATTCCAAGAGAAACTCTCGGATTTTTCAGACATCCCTACAGAAAAAGTCTGGAAATCTATAGATGCCTCTTTGAATAAAAAGAAAAAAAACCGCTTGGTTATCCCCATTTGGTGGAAACTAGGCGGTATTGCCGCAGCGATGGCAATTGGTTTGTTTCTTATCAATCCGTTTAATGATGCTGGTAATGAAACCAAGACTAGTATCACAGACATAGAAAACGTCAACGATAAACAACCAGAATTAGAGAACGCTGTTGATCCAACTTCCCGTGAAATCGTGCCACAAGTCGTTGATAATGCTGAATCGGATAACAGTGCGTTGATTGATTCGGACATGGACCAAAAGAAGAAGTCCGGTTCCGAAAAATCTTTTGAGACCGATGCAATATTGGCAGAAAAGGGCAACCTTCAAATATCAGTTGATCAACAAAAATCGACAAGTGCAAAGGGTACCATACTGAAGACCCAAATGGGTGCTGTAAATGAAACTAAGGACACAAAAGATACTGACACTAATGATAAAGAGCATGCCTTTGCCATTAATGAGACCCATAAAACCGAGAATATTTCATCTGAACATAGGGCCACAGCTCAAAAAGGTATTGCTGAGACCAGTGAGGCAGTTAAGGCACAGGAAGACATGCTGAAGAGTATTGAGCAAGATCAAGTAGTTGTTGGAGTTGAAACCGAAGCTTCAGAAAAGAAAAATGAAGAAGCAAAAAAATCGATTTTTGATGAAATTTCAGAACAGGAAGAGGTAGTTGCAGAAGGGAAAGGCAGTAAGTGGTCGGCGGGTCCAAGTATAGCGCCTGTTTATTTCAGTGCCATAGGGCAGGGTTCACCAGTACATTCAATATTTGTTCCAAATTCAAAATCAGGTGATGTCAATCTTAGTTATGGCCTTGCCGTTTCGTATGAAATAAACAAAAAGCTTTCCCTAAAAACAGGGGTTCATAAAGTTGATTATGGGTATACTACCAATGATGTAGAATTTTCGGCAACTTTAGCGGGTTTTAGCGGTGGACAAATTGAAAATATCGATTATAGCCAAGCTTCACGGAATATTGTAGTGGAAAGTAAAGCTACTGACAGGACTTTGGCTACTGAGAATAAAGCAATGGACGCTGCCTCACAAGATCCATCATTATTTGGGGTAATGGCGCAGCAATTTGGGTACTTGGAGGTTCCTCTTGAATTGAATTATAGCCTAGTCGATCGCAAATTTGGAATCAACCTTATTGGAGGTTTAAGCTCATTGTTTTTGATTGATAATTCGGTTATCCTTTCCTCTGGTGAACTAACTACCGAAATGGGTGAAGCCAATAATCTGAATACGCTAAACTTTAGTACGAATATAGGTTTTGGGGTCAATTATAAGTTCTCCCCTAAAGTGCAATTGAATATAGAACCTGTTTTTAAATATCAATTAAATACTTTTTCAGATACTGCTGGTAATTTTCAACCGTTCACCATCGGAGTTTACAGTGGACTTAATTTTAAATTTTAAAGAAATTGGTTAGGTAGTTTGTTGTTGATGCAATGACTTTTGAAGCCCTGAAGCCCAATTTTCAGGGCTTTATTTTGTTGGAGATTGGATTGTTAATTCTGTGAAAATTACTTGTCGTACCTCTTCACGCAAGGTAATTTTGTCCTCATCTTCCAATAGCGCAGTTTCAAAGAAAGAATGAACTTTAGCCCGAATTAAACCTGGACCTCCGCTTAGGAAGGTAAAGGAAAATCGTTTTTTGTTGTCATAAAATGTCATAGGCACTACAGGAATATTATGTGCTATTGCCATTTTAAAGGCCCCATCCTTAAATTCATCCAAGACAACGTCTTCTTCAGGTACCCCTC
>JABDKZ010000340.1 GCA_013001935.1 Maribacter sp. | reverse complement strand
AGACCCAAGCCCCTTTATTTTTTTTAATCATATTTTTGGTTTAATTGAATTAAAATTGGGGCACTTTCCTGCCCAAACTTGGTAATAAAAGTCAGTGCTATTTGTTTTTTATCGTCAATAATAGTTGCAGGAAGGTTGATTTGATTTTCTTTGACCGGGACTTTTGAAATCAATTTTTTGATCGGATAATCAGGTTTAATCTTTCGACCTGAAGAATAAACCATAGCATATCTATGATGTTCTAGATTATTGAAATTTAACTGGATTAGACCATTTTCCTTGTTGAATGTATCAAATTCAATGTCTTCATTCTTATGTACTGGTGAAAGGGGTGAAATAGGCGGAAGCGCCTTAGTTTTATAATATTTCTTTTTAATGTGTTCAACAACATCATTTTTGTTCGTCATTAGGCTTTTTGCACTAAAGAAAACATTTCCTTTTACAGCTTGTGTGTTGCGTGCCAATTTTAGTTGATTGGGAAGTTCCTTTTTATTCTCCCATGCCTTATCACTGTTATTTCTAATCTTGTAAGCCCCATTACCTATATACAGATTGGTATTACTACTATTCTTGGACCACCAATCAACAATTTTGAAATGTGAGGCAACGGGGAGATCCATGCTCCAATATACTTGGGGTACCAAATAATCTATCCACCCATTTTCCATCCAGGTGATTGGGTCGGCGTACAAATCTTCATAAGTAGTCTGACCTGCCTTGGTATCAGAACCTTTTGGATCGGTCGACTTATTTTTCCATACCCCAAAAGGACTAATCCCAAATTGTACCCAGGGTTTGCTGCTTTTTATGGTCTTATGAATGTTCTTCACCAGAGAATCCACGTTGCTACGTCGCCAATCATCCAATGATTGATTGGGCAGGGCATGGTAAGTATATGAAAGTGAGTCCTGGAATACTTCATTCTTGATTTTGTAAGGATAAAAGTAATCATCAAAGTGAATGGCATCTATATCATAAGAAGTAATT
Organism: Maribacter sp.; assembly: GCA_013001935.1. Lineage (GTDB taxonomy): Bacteria > Bacteroidota > Bacteroidia > Flavobacteriales > Flavobacteriaceae > Maribacter_A. The sequence goes on along the minus strand of JABDKZ010000340.1, from coordinate 2,350 downwards.
ACTTCATCCATTATCGCCACTAAGCGCTCACGTACTTCAGGTATCCCGGGATTATAGTAATACTTTTTTCCATATTTAAGCATCCATTCGGGATGAAGATTGAAATCGTGGATTGGACTTAGTACATCGGTTTTTAAATCGAAAGTTGCCCTGTATGGATTAAGCCAGGCATGAAACTCAAAACCACGATTATGGCTCTCATTTATCATCCATTCCAATAGGTCATAATCCCTTGCCGGTGGGGCACCTTCCTTACCTGTTAAGAAACGTGACCATGGGGCGTAATTTGATTTATAAAAGGCGTCGCCAGCGGTCCGTACTTGTACAATGACCGCATTGAAATTTAGGTCCTCATAGAAGTCAAGAATTTCAAGGAAATCCTTTTTTTGCTTTTCAATTAGGTCCTGACCACTTTTTGGCCAGTCGATATTTACTACAGTGGCCACCCAAACACCCCTAAACTCGTTTTTTGGTTGGGGTATTGGTTTAAATACACTGCAAGAAGTATAACACAATACCAGGAGGAGTAAGGAAGTTTTTTTGATCATTCTGGTTGAAAAAAAGGCCTATTAATACTAAAATAGGCCTTTAATTACTAAACTCTTCAATTAATCAAAATTATATCGAACAAATGCTTCCATTGCTGCATAATGTGCAAGACCAAGCGCTTTATAACGTTCAGCGGTCTCTCTATTTCGTTCTTCGACACGCATCCAGAATTCCCTTGCATCATCACCTTGGAACATCACACCATCTTTCTGTGATTGATGGCAGAAAATAGCATATCGTTTTTTTAGTACTTGACTCGGACTCATCGGCACTGCCATTTGAATATCATTAATATCCCATTCGTGCCACGCACCTCTATATAGCCATAGCCAGCAGTCATTCATAAAAGGTTCTTGCTTAAGCCTTGCCATTGCTTCGAATATAGCATCTAAACAAACCTTGTGGGTACCGTGGGGATCTGCTAAATCTCCGGCTGCATAGATTTGATGGGGCTTGATATCCTTTATTAATTTGACCACGATGTCAATATCCGTATCGGATAAACTCTTTTTCTTTATGGTTCCTGTTTCGTAGAATGGCAAATCCAAGAAATGTACATTCGAATCTTCAAGGCCAACATATCGGGTTGCGGCATAGGATTCTCCCCTACGAATCGCACCTTTTAATTTTCTGACTTCAATGGCGTCGAAAGTGTTTTCTTCTTTACTGAGAATGGAATCAATAATTTTCTGTGAGTCCTTTGAGGGTATAATTGAATTGGAAATTTCAGCAAACTTCAATGCCTCGCGATCAGAGACGGCTATGTTCCCTGAAGTTTGGTAAGCCACATGCACTTCGTGTCCTTGTTCAACCAAACGATCAAACGTCCCACCCATTGATATGACATCATCATCGGGGTGTGGGCTAAAAATAATCACTCGTTTTTTTGCGGGTTCCCTTCGTTCAGGTCTACTAGTGTCGTCAGCATTTGGTTTGCCACCCGGCCAGCCCGTAATAGTGTGCTGTAACTTATTGAACATTTTTATGTTCAAGTCATAAGAGTCTTCCAAAGATAAGAGATCAGACATTCCATTATCATTGTAATCCTTGTCTGTTAAACTTAAAATTGATTTATTCGTTTTGCCACAGAGCCAAACAATGGCCTTTGAGGTAAGATCGTCCGTCCATTCACAGGATCCAACCAGCCAAGGAGTTTTGTTTCGGGTCAATTCGCTTCCTGCAGCGTCATCAAGTATAAAAGTCACATTATTATGCTCCTGTAGGTATGTTGCGGGTACATCGGATGAAATTATACCTTCTACAGTATTTTTAATAATTTCTGCTTTATTATGACCCCAACCTAAAAGTACGATCCGCTTAGCGTTTCTAACGGTTGAAATACCCATAGTAATTGCCTTTCTTGGTACATTATCTATTCCCAAAAAAGCTGGAGCAGCATCAACTCGTGTAATGTGGTCAAGTGTGATCACCCGAGTTCCAGAATTACGATGAGAACCTGGTTCGTTGAAACCTATATGGCCTGTTCTACCAATACCCAATAATTGAAAATCAAGTCCACCATTGTCCTTTATCTTTTTTTCATACCCCAAACAATAGTCAACCAGATTTTCCGAAGAAATCTTGCCATCCGGAATATTTATGTTTTCCGCCGGAATATCCACATGGTTGAACAAATGCTCATGCATAAAGTAAAAATAACTTTGCATGTTGGTCTTGTCCATTGGTAGATATTCATCCAGATTAAAAGTGACCACATTAGCAAAACTTAAGCCTTCCTCTCTGTGCATTCTGACCAATTCTTCGTAAACTTTGATAGGAGAAGAACCGGTCGCAAGTCCTA
>JABDKZ010000222.1 GCA_013001935.1 Maribacter sp. | reverse complement strand
TCTACATTCCCAACAAAATAGAAGTGAAAATCGCCGGCATCCGCAAAGCGCTCCTGATGTTTAGTATAAGCAAGGTCATAATCAGCAGCATCCATTTTTTCCACCGTTGGAAAGCCCGTATATCTTGGGTTGCCTTCATTTTTAATTTTAGCAATTTGGTCCTGAAAGTAAAACTGGGGATTTGCCATGAGGTTACCCAAAAAGCTTTTTTGCTTATTGATAAAGTAATTAAAATCTTCTGTGTCTTTATTGAGTGAAGTGAAATAGAGGTGTACCATTTGAAATAAGGTCTCTAAGTCTTTTGGTGCCGCAGCGCCATTAAAATTTTCACTAATAGTACTGATACCTGGTGTTACCCGAACAATTTTCCCACTCATAAACTTGCCCATATCGGTTAACGATAAGCCACCAATACCCGCTTGCGAAAGGCCCCCATTAGCGAATGTGGTAGCAATGAGCTCCTCATCACTGTATAAGCTGGTACCACCAGGGCTAAATGCTCTAAATAAGACTTCATCATTTTTAAAATCGGTCTTTTTGTAAGAAACTTTGGCACCATTGCTTAAGGTGATCGTGGTAAAGTCTACATTCGGATTGGTTTCTGAGGATACAATAGTGCCAGGTGTTGGCAGTGTTTCAATTAACTCGGACCGTACGGCTTCATCCTGATAAGGAGCAATCTCGGCAGTTTTGATTGTTTCCAATAAGGTGTTTACTTCTTCTTCGGTGACCAGATCAACACCTTCTTTTTCGGGACCTGTCATTACGATAACCCTATTCTCATCGTGCAAGAAACCATTGATCAAGGCACCAATTTCATTAAGTTGAATAGTGGGCAATAGGCTTTTTGTCATTTCATATTCCCAGGCGATACCTGGTATTGGCTCATTTTCTAAGTAGTTGTAAATGTATTCGTTGACTATGCGGTTGCTTTCTAGCTTATCACGGTCATTAAATTGTTTTTCCAGGCGGGCTAACAGGCTTTTTTTGGCACGTTCAAATTCCCCTTCCTGAAACCCGTAGCGTTTAACCCGTTCATTTTCTTCTAAAATTGCCTGGAGTGCCTTCATTTGCCCATCAGGGCTGGTCTGGGCAAAGGATTGGTAGGCGTTTTTGGTTCTCGCAAAAGTTCCTCCATAGCCAGAGAATCCAAATACAAATGGCGGGTTTGCACTATTACGAAGTTCATTCAATCTGTTATTGATCAAGGTCGAAAAGAGGTTCTTTACCAACCGTTCCCTATAATCGTTCACTGTAATAATAGGTGGGGCTTCAAAACTGTCTTTATAAAGTACCTGCACACTGGTAAAAGCAGCTTCTTTATCGGACGCAATGGCAATTAGGGTTTTTTCGTGGTTTGGCAATTCATAGGATTCGCGTTTCGCCGGGTTTTCGGGTTTTTCTATGTTTGAGAAATGCGTTTTTATTTTAGACTCCATGGTGGCAATGTCCAAATCCCCTACCGCGATAACTGCCATTAGATCTGGCCTGTACCAGGTCTTGTAGTAATCCCGAACATCATCATAGGTAAAATTCTCCAGGTTTTCTTTAGTGCCAATAGGAAGTCGCTCCGCGTACTTGGAACCATACATGATCTTAGGCAGGGTCACTTTTTGCATACGTTTATCCGCACCTAAACGCAGGCGAAGTTCTTCAAGTACCACCCCGCGTTCTCCATCAATGGCCTCTTCAGAAAGGGTGGTGTTATGCGCCCAATCTTCCACTATTTGAAAGCCCTGTTCCAATTTTTCCGGGTCATCGCTCGGAATGGGAAGAATGTAAACAGTTTCATCAAAACTTGTGTACGCATTTAAATCGGCCCCAAATTTTACCCCAATACTTTGCAGATAATCTATCAAGTCATTTTTTTGGAAGTTCTTGGTGCCATTGAAATTCATATGCTCCATAAAGTGTGCTAAGCCCAGTTGACGATCAGTTTCCATTATAGAACCGGCGTTTACTACCAAGCGCAGCTCTACTTTGTCCTCTGGTTTGCCGTTATTTCGAATGTAATAGGTAAGCCCATTAGGCAGCGTTCCTATTTTCACATTAGGATCGATCGGAATTTCCCCTACCGGGATTGTTGTGGAGCTAAGACCATCGGTCTGAGCCATAATTGTTGAGAGGCCAATAAAAGCAAAAACGACAAGAGAAATAAATTTTTTCATAGGTAAAGATTAGTGCTGATTCTTGAATATAACAGATGGCAAAATAACTAATGATTTTATCTAATTCTAAGAATTAACCATATAAAGTTTAAGGCTTATCTATACAATATATATAGTTCTATCGTCTGGGGGTAGACCTGGGAGTACGTTTGTGTCTATTAGAATGAAAAAAGCCCCTCACTTGCGCTCTTTAAGAATGGTACTATGGCAGACCCCCACCCCCAAAGAGGAGAATACCTGTTTTAGTCTTTTAATATCGTCTATAAAAATTTTCTGGATTGAGATTGGAAAAAAGATTAAGAACACCTTTTAAAGAATAAGGATAAAGATTCCAAATAGGTGCTCACATCCTACGGTTGTTAAGGGATAAACACTATTTTAGTG
>JABDKZ010000220.1 GCA_013001935.1 Maribacter sp. | reverse complement strand
GATTTATACCTACTTACTTAAAAGTTCAAAAAAAGGGAAAATCATCGAGGTCGATGCGGACTGATCAACTTCCCTTTTTGGAATTAAAGTAAAATACTTACTGCCAATGAGATATTTCTTCCAATATTGGCTATACCATCAGTTTTAAGCCGCGATAAATGCGAAATATATGCCTTATCGAAAATATTATTGGCGCTTAGCCGTACTTGAATCGGTATTTTGTTAAGTTTTATATCACCACCCAATCCAATATCAACTAAATTATAACCATTAGTGGTGGACTCGAATTGATCAACTTTGCTTTGGTCAAAAACCGATCTTAAGGCCACAAAGGCATATTCGGCTTCTAACCAATCGGATTTGTTGTTTCCCTCGACCCGAATTGTATTTGTCAGCTTATTGGCTGGGATAAGCGGTAAATACTGATCATTACTCCGTTTTCCTATGACAGTCTCAAAACTGCTCTCATAATGCAACCAGTCTAATGGGTGGGGATGCAAGTGGAATCCAATTTCACCTCCAAAGAGATTGGCATTTTCTTGGGTATATACAAAAACGTCGACTTCATCGATTACCTCTCCATTAGGTTGAATGAAAATGTAATCATTGATTGAATTATAGAAACCGTTTACGAAAAATTCAATGTGTTTATTATTGTACTCCAATGAAAGATCTGTCTGGAAATTTTTTTCTTGGGTCAAATCAGGATTTCCTATTTCATACCTATTTGTTCCCTCATGGGTTCCGTCTGAGGTCAATTCGGCCAAATTGGGCGCACGAAATCCCGTAGCCAAGTTGATTCGAGCAGTCAACTTTTTTAACAATTCAAGTTTATAGCCAAGGGCCACATTGAAACTGTTAAAACTGCGATCAAGAATTCCCGGAAGTATCTCCAAGGATTCTTTAGATCTTATGTTTCTGTGATCATAACGCAAACCTAATTGTAATCCGCTTTCATTCGCAAAATGTACATGTGAGGTGGCCAAGAATCCGATATCATCGGTTGTGGCATTTGGAATCAAAACTTCCTCCCCAAAATTCTCGTTGTTTTGGTGCATTCCCTGTACGCCGACTATGGTTTCAAGACTACCCCATTCAGGCAAATGATATTCCACATTATAGCTAAAGGTCGATAGGTTCATATGCAGTGCAGGGCCTTCTTCTTCGTGCTCTTCCGTTACAGGTTCCTCTTCCTCATGCTCATGATCTTCAAATTCCTTGCGTATGTTCATTATGTAGCCTAATGAGAAGTTTAAACTGGAATTCTTAAAATAGATGCCTGTTTTGGAGCTGAGTATATGATTGTCTATCTGTTGGTATGGCAACACTGGGGAACGTTCCCTGGTTTGCTCCCCAATTTCCTCAGGAATGCCCAATTCGGAGGAATTAAAATTATATCGAAGTTCTGTCTTCATAGTGTTCGATTGGTATCCCAAACCGGTTTTTAAGTCATACTCATTAAATCTGGAATTGGTCAAACGCTCGTTATTACCAGTTTTATAGTCAATATGAGAAACATGGCTACCCCTTAGCAGGAACTTGATTTTTTCACCTGATGTTCTAATTCCAGCATTTGCGCCTAGGCCTTGGGTATTTGTAAAATAATTTAGATTCACATCACCTTCTGTGCTATTGCTTTCAGCGAATTTTTCAGGATTGAAATAAAGTACCCCACCCATGGCATCTGAACCATAAAGCAAGGAAGCAGGCCCTTTTATGACTTCTACGCTCTCTACACCTGCATCGTTGATTCCCAGTCCGTGTTCGGCTCCGTATTGTTGATTCTCTAGACGTACCCCTTGTGCATAGACAAGAACTCTATTGGAACTAAGTCCCCTAATTACGGGTTTACCAATGCCCACACCAGTGGAAACACTTTCTACACCTGCTAAACTTGATATGCCTTCGGTTAGGGTTAAGGCACCATTGGTTTTAAGCTCTTTCATACTGGCCCTTTCCACTTTCATTACATTTTCGCTCTGCAATTTGTGAAAAGGGGTTGATACGATAACCTCTTCCATTTCAATGGCAGTTGGGGTCAGTTGAAATTCCAAAGTATTGGTACCCGGGGCAATAGTTACCTTTTTTTCAAAGGTCCTGAAGCCCATTGAGGATATGACCATTTCAAAACTACCGCTAGGGATTTCTGATATTTCAAATTTGCCTTCGGAATTGGTCGCGGTTCCTTTTTCCAATTCAGGAAAATAGACCGATACCTCAGGCAAAGGTGTACCATTTTCTGCATTGGAAATGGTACCTGTAATTTTATTTTGCGCAAAACCATAATTAATGGTCATTGCTATGAATAAGAATATAAATATATGCTTCATAACATATTTGATTTTAAAGTTATTTGATACTTTTCTGCCGAATAATCTATGAAGCTGATGGGGGTCCCCGAAGGGCAAAATGAAGTTTTTGGTATTTACTTAGAAACGTATATTGGAATGTAATTCTTTTCGGAATTTCAATTATCAAAGGCTTTGGAATCTCAACGAGGTAAGAATGATTTTGTGGTGATAAGTTAAAATCCTCAAAGTCGCAATCCAATTCAATCCCATGAATATGTAGCTCGCCAAAAGCCTTGCATTCCAAATGCTCATGTTCACTAAGGGCATGGGTAATTTTGACCACAGACGGGACAAAAAATACTGCCACCATTAGCACAACAAGTGAAAGAATGAAACTTCGATTGCGGAACAATTTCATAACCCAAAGTTAGGCATTAAATATACTTAAGTGCTGTTAAATAAAACGTAATTTATTTGAAGATAAACCCTAAGCCCAAACGCCTGAGCATTTTCTTTTCAAAATTCCAAAAAAACTGGAATTGGCCAAAGAGCCATCCGAAGGCTACCAGTAAAACCTGGTATATTGGAAAAATAAGAAGGATTCGGATTGTCCAATAAAGCCAAGCATTCGTAATTTCCCTTTCTAGTCCGATCATAGCAGTTACGGGTTCAGCCAATTTCGCTGCAGCTGAACCGGTAACGGCAAATACGATAAAAATCATAATGACCTGAAAATTGGATTCAATACCCCAGCGTTTTTTTAATTTTTCCATAAAAGCATATAATAAGCGGCAAATATACTTTTTAAATCCGAGGGATGAAAGGACCTAGTCGTTGGTTATATTTACGCTGAAAATAGATAAAATAATTATAGAGCTTATAGTTTACATCATACCCATAGTCTATTAGTGGGGAATAATCTATTTGCAATTCGTATAGATTTGGATTGTACTGTTGTGGTGATAGCACACGCCGGTTCCATTCAAGAACGAATATATTGTTTCTGTTTTCCATATACGTTTGGTCATAATACCCTTTTGGTTTGGCAATGCTTTGCAACCAAAAAT
>JABDKZ010000241.1 GCA_013001935.1 Maribacter sp. | reverse complement strand
TGACAATTTGGATGATCTGAACCAAAACTTGAGCTCCTATTCCTTTACTGATGGGCAAACAAAGAAAGCAATGGTTGAAATTTACAAGAACTCCAACTACATCGCGGACCCTCATGGTGCTGTAGGTTATTTAGGCCTCAAATTGCATCAAAAAACGAATACAAAGGCCTACGGCGTGTTCTTGGAAACCGCACATCCAGTAAAATTTTTAGATGTCGTTGAGGCAACTATCGACACTACTTTACAGATTCCTCCACAAATACAAAAAGTACTAGGCAAGGAAAAGAAGTCCATAAAAATCAATTCATATAACGAATTGAAATCCTTTTTGTTAGATAGTATTTAATATCCTTTCCATTTTTAATGATAAAAACAAAAACAATAGTTAAGAGGGCGTTGTCATCTTCTAATTTTGAATAAATTTGCCCAACTTAAACCCATATGCTATGAAAAATACCGCCTTATCTGAAACCCACGAATCCCTAGGTGCTAAAATGGTGCCCTTTGCAGGGTATAATATGCCCGTCTCGTATGAAGGAATCAATATTGAGCACGAAACCGTTAGAAAAGGGGTCGGTGTTTTTGACGTTTCCCATATGGGTGAATTTCTAATTGAGGGTCCAAATGCCTTGGATTTGATTCAGAAAGTAACCTCCAACGACGCATCAAAACTTACGATAGGCAAAGCACAATACAGTTGTTTACCGAATGAAACAGGTGGAATAGTAGATGATTTAATTGTGTATCGAATAAAGGAAGAAACCTATCTCCTGGTAGTCAATGCCTCTAATATTGAAAAAGATTGGAATCATATCTCTAAATACAATGAGGCGATCAAGGCCGAAATGAAAGACCTATCGGAAGCATATTCCCTTTTGGCGATTCAAGGTCCAAAAGCCGTAGAGGCCATGCAGAGCATTACCACGGTGGATCTAAGTGCTATCAAATTTTACAATTTTGTTGTGGGTGACTTTGCAGGTATTGATCATGTAATTATCTCGGCAACTGGCTACACCGGATCTGGTGGCTTTGAAATTTATTGTAAGAATAGCGAAGTAAAACAAGTCTGGGACAAGGTTTTTGAAGCTGGTGCCGATTTTGGAATAAAGCCAATTGGCTTGGCAGCTAGGGACACCTTGAGATTAGAAATGGGATACTGCCTTTATGGGAATGACATAACCGATGAGACCTCGCCCTATGAAGCAGGTCTTGGTTGGATTACCAAGTTCACCAAGGATTTTGTAAATAGCGAAGCATTGGCCAAAGAAAAAGAGCATGGACCAAAGCGTAAACTCGTTGCTTTTGAATTGGAAGACCGTGGTATTCCGCGTCAAGGTTATGATATCGTGGATGGCCAAGGAAAAACGATTGGAGCGGTAACTTCAGGAACCATGTCGCCATCGCTTGGCAAAGGTATTGGCCTTGGTTACGTACCTAAGATCTTCTCAGAAGTCGGTAGTAAAATCAATATACAAATCAGAAAGAATGCCGTACCAGCAACAGTGGTAAAACTGCCTTTTTATAAATTTAAATGATAGACTATCAAAATATAATAAATTCGATTACTACTAGTTTAAAGCGTGTTGATGACAGAGGTATTGTAGCGTCCTACATTCCAGAACTTGCAAGTGTTGACGTAAATAAATTTGGTATCCATATAGTAGATGCCGACTTAAATAGGTTTAGTTCTGGTGATGCCAATGAACTATTTTCCATTCAAAGTATTTCTAAGGTATTGAGCCTTTCCAAATGTATTAGTATTATTGACAATGATTTATGGAAAAGAGTTGGTGTTGAACCCTCCGGAGATCCATTTAATCATCTATCGCTCTTGGAATTTGAAAATGGTATTCCTAGAAATCCATTCATAAATGCAGGAGCTATCGTTGTCGCCGATATATTGGTTTCACATCTAAAAAACCCTAAAGAAGATTTTCTTGCTTTTATTCATGAACTTACAAATGATACATCTATAACTTATAATGAAAAAATTGCTCAGTCTGAAAAAGATACTGGTTTCAGAAACATAGCGGCAGCCAACCTACTAAAATCGTACGGCAATTTATTGAATGATGTAGATACTGTTCTTGATTTTTATTTCCATCAATGTTCAATTGAAATGAATTGCGAGCAATTATCGGATGCCTTTTTCATTTTTATGAATCACGGTAATTGCCAGAATGGTAAAACCTTTTTAAACATTAATCAGGTAAAACGAGTAAATGCATTAATGCTTACGTGTGGTTTTTATGATGAAGCTGGAGAGTTTGCCTTTGAAGTAGGATTACCTGGAAAAAGTGGCGTTGGAGGAGGCATAGCTGCAGTTTTGCCTAATGAATTTACCGTGGTTACCTGGTCTCCAGGGCTTAATGCCAAAGGTAATTCCGAACTTGGAATGAAAGCTTTGGAACAATTGACTACACAAACTTCACAATCAATCTTTTAAGAATTGGACTCAAAAAAAATTCTAATTCTTGGTGCAAGCGGGTTCATAGGAAATGCCCTCTATAAAGAGCTCTGCTCCTATTTTGATACCTATGGCACCTACAATTCAGCGAGAAGGTCCTTCGAAGGCAACCAGCAATTTTTCAAGTATGATATGGAAGAGGATGATATTTTCCAATTGTTGAGGAAAATAAAACCCCAAATCATAATTTCAGCATTACGAGGTAACTTTGCTTCACAAATAATAGCGCATCAACACCTTATTGAATACATTTCGGAAAACGATTGTAAATTGGTCTTTATCTCTTCAGCCAATGTTTTTGATGCCTATAGCAAATATCCTTCTTATGAGAATGACAAAACCCTTTCAGAAAGCGTTTATGGCCGATTTAAAATCAAGATCGAGAATATGTTGTTGCGTCTGCCAAAGGAAAAAACAGTTATATTGAGGGTGCCTATGGTTTTTGGGAATACCTCCCCAAGAATCAAGGCAATAAAGCATCTTATTTGGAATAATGAGCCTATTGAAGTCTTTCCCAACCTTATTATGAATGTTACACATGACGATAAATTAACCCAACAAATCCATTATTTGATAAACCAAAATAAAAGTGGCATATTCCATTTGGGAAGCAAGGATTTAGTGCATCATGATGAATTCATAAAAGAAGTGGTTGATCGTATTGGCCAGTTCAATCCCATTTATAAAAGAGTATATACCACCAATGACGATCGTTATTTGGCAGTACTGGCCAAAACCAATAAGTTGCCAAAAAATCTTCAAATGACCTATCAGGAAATCATAGACCATCATATTTTGATTTGAATTGGGTTAGCGCAAGTACTTGCTTTCATACCTTTGTATAAAAA
>JABDKZ010000216.1 GCA_013001935.1 Maribacter sp. | reverse complement strand
GAGGGTAGCCAAATTTTATGGAACGCATAATATCCCCTTTACGGGAGCCGAACTGCCAAGAACCATCGAGAAGGCTCTGTGAAATTTCGCCTTTGAGGTCATTGCCATGACAAGAGGCACATAACTTGGTGAAAGTCTCTGGAATTTCTCCCACCGTAGCGATGTCATTGGAAGTTGTTTTTGAAGTACATGACCCTAAAATAAAGGAAAAAACCAGTACTGGAATGGCGATTATTGGAAGTGCATTTTTTATCATCTTATTATTGTCTTTAAAGATAGGTTGAAAAGAAATATGGTCAATGCCAAAAATTTGTAGGCAAAGCATAAATTAAAGATAAGCAAGAATTGCTAAGTTAATATGAAATGTAAGGTAGAAATTTTAAGGAGATTTCAAGTTGCAACCAATTTCACACCATGCTTCTGACGCTTTGATTTTTAATATAAAAAAAGTCCCTTACGTATTAGTCCAAAGACGAGGTATTATAAATTACAGGCATCTGACCTTTCCACCGCTGCCATACACTATCATCTATTATAAGGCTGGCCATAAAGTGACCTACATTGATTCTACTGGTTTTACCTGCATTAAAAATCGCACTTCTAATGGGGGAGGCATATAGGGTATACTCGGTTACCTCATCCTCATTGATTAAACTGTCTGGTCTAATTGCAACCCATTCCAAATACCGATTATCTTGACCAACCTTGGTTCTTAAATAGTCGGCCGCCTGCTCATTGTCTACATGCGGGGGCAACAAGAAGCGAAGAAGTCCAATCACGCATTTTTGCGCAATGGAAATCGATTCTTTCAAATCACGATTTCTGTTCCCTGTTGTATTCATTAAAAGTAACTTTATTGGCTTTGTTGGTTTATTGGCCGTTATCGCATCGCTTAATCTACGAACAGCATCGGTTACCAGTCGCCGGGGATGACCGTATATTCCCTTAAATGTCAAGTTATGCCCTAGACAAGAGGCCACTGCATCGCACCCTTGTACGTATTGCACCATCTCAGCATGGCTGAGTTCCAAAACACTTGCATTTATAATGGTCAAACGTTCATTATTTTTCCAAGATTCAGGCAAATCCTCCATTGATCTTACAATTACTTTCAACTGCTGTTCCAATTGCAATAATTGTGTTACCAATTGTCTTCCGGTGGCGCCACTTGCACCCACTACCAGTATCGTCATATTTGTATCTCTTTTTTATTGATGTTTGATTCTGTTTTGGCTCCCTGAGCCAACACTATTTCCCTTAGTCTTTCAATTTTAAATGTCTAAGAGCGTCTCTGGCCCTCAATGTATTCCTTCTACTAAGGGCAGCAGCTTTTTCCATGACAAGGTGTGCCTGTACTAGGGGTACATTCTGCATATTTCAAAAACATACCATTGATACTGACATCGATATGAATCACTGTTTTTCTTTTTCATTATTGTGATTTATCGTTGTGCCTTTAATGTTCGCTTCGTACGACCTTAGCTATTTTTTTCTAAATCAATAGCCCAAGCTACTATACTATTTATGCTCTTCAAGCGCGCAGTTCAACATCCAGTGAATACCGATTTGTAAAAATTGAAGGCCTCTTCACAGGTACCGCTGAATGTTAAGTATGGATTGTTCGTTGTCATGTTTTTCTCTTTTAGTGGATATTACGTTCAAGGTATTCTTTCATTGGCTGAAAATAATGTACGTCCCAACCTTTGCGATAGTGCTCCCCACTTTCAGGAAGGCCGGTATGTGTGAGTGTCAATTCGGTAACACCGTCCGTTTCCTTGAGTAGAATTTCAATTTGGGAGTCGTTTTCATTTTCCAAAAACTGGGACGTTCTCCAGGATTGTACGATTCTGGTATCTTCCTCAAGGACCAAGTTCGTACCATGAATATATCCGTCCCAAGCCGTAAAAACAGCTCCCACCTTGTCAGAAGCCGTGGCCTCGCCACCAGTCATATTACTATGCCCCTCACTACTTAGCCAAGCGATATAAATTTCTTTGGCTGGAGCGTTCAAGATTGTTTTTAAGACGAATTCCATTTGTTTGTAAATAAGTTATCCATTGTTAAAGTGCGATACTCCTAAGATTCCAAATAGGCCTTAAGGTTCTGGCCAATAAAGTACTCCCAACCTTTAATACAACTTTCCCTTTTAAATTCTGGAATGTCGTCTGGGAAATCCTCTGTAACCTTGTTCACGAGTTTTACCATAACATGATTCTGGGCAGGAATCAGCTCAAAGGTCACATCGCCACTACCGGGATATTCCAAATACTTCCAGTTATACGTTATCTTTTGTAAGCGAACAACCTGGTTCACCTCCCAGATGTGGGTAAACGTACGAGCTTCTACTTTGACCGCAAATTGGGTTTTAAAACCTATTTCAGGCCTAAAGTCCATGATTTGCCGAAAATACCATTGCCTCATTTTATCCGGATCGATAATGGCATGCCATGCCTTTTGAACCGATGTACGGATATTATGTGCTACAACTACTGGTGGATCTGAACTTTTCATGCAAGCGGAATTTGTTATTACAAAATACGGAATTTTCCTTTCTCTCCTGTGCTAGACAGGACTTATATTAGGTGCATTGCGAGTCCGAATAATTATCGAATATGGCCAATGGTCACCCCCAATCTTATTTACGTCAATTATTTTAATGCGTCTTGCATTCTGGTAACTGTTACAATAGCCAAAGAAAACAGATGGATTTTTTCAAGGTAGTGGAAGCGGTTTTTTGTAATGATTTATTTTTGCCCAGCAGCAATATTTTGTTAGATTTGACCATAACCCCAATGTTAAGTGAAATTCCTATATCTTCTTTTGGCCGTATTGTTTACCAATACAATACCTATGATTGCCCAGTCCTACGAGGTATCCGGGACAGTAAGGGATGGGGAAAACAAAGACATTCCGTTTGCCACGGTTTTCTTACTTCAGGTTGCTGACACAACAATATTAAAAGGTGTATCTGCCGATGAAAATGGAAGGTTCGCTATTCAAGATGTTCTTCCGAACATCTATCTGATTCAGGCAAGTTATATCGGTAAGTCCTCTGACATTATAGGAATCGATGTTTCTAAGGATATTAAAATAGGAACGCTTATCATTAGTCAGAATGTAGAAAATTTAGATGAAGTGGTCGTTGCCACCTCGAAACCAATGATCGAACGTAAGGCGGACCGACTGATTTTTAATGTCGAGAACACCGTCATATCACAAGGTAGTTCTTGGAATGTACTAAAACGAACACCAGGTGTCATTGCGACCGAAGAAGAACTACAGGTGCGTAATCAAGCAGCTACTGTATATATCAATGACCGAAAGGTTCAATTGTCCTCTCAAGAGGTACGGGATCTACTGGAGAATTATTCCGCAGAAAATATAAAACTGGTCGAAGTTATCAGTAATCCACCCGCAAGATATGATGCTGAAGGTGGCCCCGTTCTTAATATCGTGACCAACAAGAATATTACCCTGGGATACAAGGGAAATGTGAATAGTACCTATACCCAGGGTATTTTCCCAAAATATACGTTGGGAACATCCCACTTTTACAAAACCAAAAAATTCAACCTATTTGCTTCCTATACCCATGGACCTCGAAAGGACTTTAGGAACACAACGAGTGAAACCAATTTCATAAACGATACAGGCATCTTCTCTAGATGGAAAACAGATTTTGATAAGACCTCAAAAGCAAAAACCCATACAGCCCAATTAAACCTGGATTATGATATTGATGATAGAAACGAGATAAATTTTGCATCGACTGTATTGGTTTCCCCAAATAAGACTTATGATAATTTGCAGTTCACCGATATGCGGAATGCCCAAAATGAATTGGATTCTACCTTTATCACGCAAAGCAACCTTATTGAGGACAAAAAAAACTATTCCGTAGATCTTACTTATAAGCACAAATTCAAAGAACAAGGAAGCCTGCAATTAAATGGGCATTACACAAAGTATGATTTTGCAATTTCCCAAGATGCTCGATCTGACTATTTTGATTCCGATAACCAATATATCAGAACATTTGCGTTTTTCACGGATGCAGCCCAGGATACGGAAATTTATACCACACAATTAGACATCTCAACCTTGATTGGAAGTGTTGATATTGAAACAGGAATAAAAGGATCTTTCATTAATTCAAGTAGCGGTATTGACTATTTTAATTCTACCAACGGTTCAAGGGTTTTTATTCCCAATCAATCTGATAATTACCTCTATGACGAAAAGGTATTTGCCGGATATTTTAGTATATCCAAGGATTGGGGAAAACTTGGCCTAAAGGCCGGTCTGCGAGCAGAACAGACCAATAGTTCGGGATTCTCTGTCTCTCTTTCCGAAATCAATGATTTGAATTATTTTGAGCTGTTCCCCACGCTTCATCTGCTCTATTCCCCCCATGATAGTCATAGCCTGTCTTTTGATTATTCAAGAAGGTTGACCAGGCCAAGATATGAGGATTTAAATCCGTTTAGATACTATATCAATGAAAACAATTTTAGTGAAGGAAATCCGAACCTACTGCCCAATTTCAGCCATAATTTTAATTTAAACTATACGTTGAAAGGCGAATACTTTTTTGATTTTTATTATCGGGATAACGGGAATTACATTTCCACATTGGCCTTTCAAGACAATGAAAATTTTATATTACGCGATATTACACAGAATGTATTGGAAAGTACTTCATATGGTTTCGATTTCAATTATGGAAAAACAGTTACCGATTGGTGGTATCTATATAGCTATATTTCCATTTTTCATGAAGATGAAACCTTCATTGCCTTGGAAAGCAATAATCAGGAGGTTACCAATACCGTAAATGGAGCTTATATTGACCTTACCAACTACCTAAACCTATCAGAAGATGGCACATTTAAAGGAGAAATAGGAGTAACGTATTTATCAGGTTTTTTAGAAGGGTCATACAGGCTTGAAGAAACAACCAATCTTACCTTGGGCCTTAGAAAAACCCTTTGGAACAAAAGGGCCTTGGTAAGTCTACAGGTAAATGATCTGCTTAACAAAGCCAACAGCCGTGTTTATTCAAAATACCTTAATCAAGATAATGCTTATTTTGCTAGACCAGAGACACAGTACGTACGTTTAGGACTTACCCTTAATTTTGGTAATTTTAGATTGGAGGACAATCAGCGCGCAATCGATAAAATTGAGCGTGAACGGCTCAATGACGATTAACATTAATTGCCCTGCTGTTATTTTAATTATAGGCTCTTCTTGAATAGGGAATCTTTGGACGCTTCGATTGGCCTGTTTCTTAATGTAAGAACTATTTTTATCTAGAATAGCTGCGAATTAGTAGGTCAATTCTGGAAATAATCTTGAATGCAAAACACTAACAGTGAATTAGCTTTTAAATCTTAAGTGCAAGGCATAACTACCATAACACCACTATGACCAAAAGTTTAAACTATTAGCCTCAGCTACCAAGTCCAAAGAAGGCCTAGACCAATGCCAATATGTGTGAGGTTATTGTTATCGAAATACTCACTTTTATTTGTCGCATAACTATAAGACACATAAGCATTCATACCCATATCC
>JABDKZ010000201.1 GCA_013001935.1 Maribacter sp. | reverse complement strand
CAACTGGAAAACGCACATTCCATTTATCTAAAGCAGACTACCCACTTGAACTAGAATGAAATAAATAAAGGGAAGCAATTCATCAATCCCATTAAACCAGAAAATAAAACACATGTGGTATATGCTTCTGTACTTGGCGCAGATCAAAATACGGGCGTGCCTCATTTTGACAGCAAGTACGAGCTGGAAAAGTATATAATATCCAAAAACCTTGATCATACCATTTTGCGACCTGCATCATTTTACGAGAATCACTTGTTTCCTCAGGTGGCTAATGGCATCAAGAAAGGCAGATTTGTTTCGCCACTAAATAAGACCTGTAAACAACAAATGATAGGTGTTGACGACATTGGAAAAATAGCAGCTAAAGTAATTTCCAATAGAGAAAAATATGAGAGTAAGACACTATCTATAGCAACTGATGAATGGCAAATTGGTGACATACCTAAGGCCTATGCAGAAGCCATGAACAGACCGGTGAAATACAAAAAACTACCGGGGATTATAACGCGCTTGGCTATGGGAAAAGATCTTTGGAAAATGTTCAGTTATATGAACAAACACGATTTTAGTGTCGTTGAAAATGTGGAAGCTGTTAAAACTGAATTTGACATAAAAGGAAATTTCAAGAGCTGGGTCTCAGAAAATTTTAAATCCCAGTAGGCTCCATGCTAAGATTCTTTAGAAAAACATGATAAGAAAATTGAACAAGACAGTTATTTTCTCCTGTTTGTGTAGCATATGCTTTCAGCTTACTGCACAACAATACGGGTATGTTCAATATAATTCCAGCTCTGGCGCTCCTTTCGACCAGGTTTCTACAGTGATCAAGGATACACTTGGATTTATTTGGATCGGGAGCGAAAATGGCTTGTTTCGATTTGATGGTATTCATTATGACAATTACAGCCTTCATACCGAGAGTCAATTTATAAATCAATTGACGGCAAAAGGAGATGATCTTCTTTTCCTTAATGAATTGAACCTTTATCAAATTCAGGATGTAGGGGCTAAACCTGAAGCAAATGCGTTGATGAAAGGCAGCATTAATGAAGATGATGCCCTCCCTTTTTTTCCCACCAGTTTTATCCTGGGTCAGGATCAGGAGATCTGGCTTAGTCAATCCAATCACAGTATTGGCAGAATGCAGGGAGGTGATTTTAAAAATTATAAGTTTTCGGAATCAGATGGTGCACAAGAACTAAGCTTGCAGAAGGACCTCACTGGAGGGATTTGGGCGTTGAGCCCTCTGGATGGGCTATTTTTCTTCGATAGTTCCGCCGATTCCTTTGAAAGAAAACTAGATCTCAAAAATGGGAATACCTTGTTGATCCACAAAAATCTTCTACTGGTGGGAAGCGATGTCCTGCGTGTTTATTCCATTCAGGGAAACAATCTTCGGCTGATTAAGACTATTGCCATCGAAGATGACTTTATAACGGCCATTCACGCTGATCAAAAGGATCAATACATCATTGGAACACAAAAAGGAAAGCTATTAAAGCTTACAGATTTAAACAGTCCGCCACAAACCGTTTATGGAGCCAATGAAGCCCACCGTGTGGAAGAATTAGAATTTGGTCACATCCATGAGATCTATGTAACCACAGATAGTGCGAGTGATTCAGATCAACTTTGGATAGCTTCAGATACGGGACTGTGGTTGCTACAAGAACGTTTTTTCAAAACAGTAAATAATTTACCCTTGAACAATCCTATTGGTATTGCCCTGGGGAATGAAGGGAACGCCTGGGTGCCGATTAATTATCTGTATGAGATCTCACCGGATAAAGATGAATTCAATGCCAGGACTATTTACAATAATTTACAGGCAAATGCCGTGGCCCAGGACATCGCCGGTTTCACCTGGGTGACAACGACTACACCGAAAGTTGAACTAATAAAATATGATAATAACAGGGTCGTCAAACGATATGACTTCCATGAACGGGGTGAGGCCATTTTCAATCTTTATCCCGACAGTAAAGGAAACCTGTGGTTTTGCCAGGCTCCTTTAAATACACCAATTGTTGGTATAGCGAAAATAAATGCAAGCGGTGAGATCAGCTACTACGATGATAATAAAGGATTTTCCAGCAGGGTCCTGGCAATCAAAGAAAGCTCCAGAGGTGAGATCTATGCAGTTGGTATTGGGGAAAATAGTTATCTGTACCGCTATAACCCGGCACAAGATAAATTCGAAAATCTGAGTCCTGCCCTCCCCTTTGAAGCCATACTAAATTTTGAAGCGCATGATTTAACCATTGACGATCGCGGTGTCGTATGGCTTGCGACAACGGATGGCTTGCTGCGGTACGATTCTGAAAATATTTCGCTTGTCCAAAACGACATATTAAAGCAGGAAGAGGTACGGGGTGTCACACACTCTTCCAATGATGCCATTTGGATTGCTACTGCTACCAAAGGTCTGGTCTACCACCACCAAAATACTTCTACGGCCTTAGGAGAGTTGGAAGGTTTACCTGCAGTCATTAGTGCATATCGCTGTATTACAATGGATGCCCAGGGTCGCCTTTGGGCCGGCACGGCTGAAGGCCTTGTTTACTCACGTATGTCAGCGGCTGCCTTGCCTTATTCGAATATACCCAGTATTAGGAAGGTCACTGTTCAGAGTAGGGAATTCACCGAGGACTTTGACCAGGTTTTCAGACTTAATAAAAGTGAATCGCTCCAATTAGAATTTTCAAATTTATCTTTTCCGGCCAGGAAAGTACACTATGAATACCGCTTGTTGCCGGCAAAAGACAGACAGATCATGCTGGAAGAACAGCAATGGCTATCTAATGGACATTCGAATATTTTAAAGTTGAGCCCGGCCGAACTCGGCGATTATTTCCTGGAATTGAGGGCCAGACAGCCGGGTGGCTACCAATGGAGTACTCCTGTAGAGATCCGATTTAATGTATTCCTGCCCTGGTATTTGCGATCCTGGTTCATATATGGTGCCATTGGCCTGTTGCTGCTACTAGTAGGGTATTACTTTCGGTTTTACGTAAAGCGGCGATTAAAAAGGTTTCAAAAATTGTTGAAATACTCGAATGAAAAGCTTGCCGATAAAGAAGCACAGCTTCATCGCAAGATTCGGGAATTTGAAGACCAAAAAGCAGCATTAGCCAATGCCAATTCTAATATTCAAACCCTTGAACTATTTATCAAAGAAATTCCAAAAAACGCATCATGGGATGACATCATTGCGGCCATGGGCAAAGCTGTAAACCAGGCCGCGGATATTAACGCCTTTGAGATCGCTTTTAAGGAAAAAAATGAAATCGTCCATAGAGGGTATTCCAACCAGGAACGAAGTGGGTATACTTTTAGAAGTAAACCCTTCAATCTTAAAACCAGTTTGACCTGTTGGGCCATGAGCCAAAACGAGGAAGTCATGATCAATGATTTTGAGAAGGAGCACGGCATGTACATCCAGGAAAAAGATGCTTACCACTTTAATTCTATGTTGTTTGTACCTTTTACGTTAGAGAACGGCCAGCCCGTGGTATTATGCGCCTATAGTCTTAATAAGAATGATTTTGATGGGAATGATCTGATCATGTTTAGAGTCATCGCTCAATTCATACATTTTTCCATTCACCATGAATTGACGAAAAAGAAATGAGACGACAGTTGTTTTACATATTCATCCTTGCCTTGCTAATGGGGAATTGGCAGCAAATGTATTCTCAAGGAGATACCCTTGTGGTTGGTATTTACCATAACCCTCCTTTTGTGATCAAAACGGCAGACAATACCTATGAAGGTTTGAGCATTGAATTATGGGAAAGTATTGCAACGTCTTCTGATCTGAATTTTCGATATCAGGAATACTCTGACTTCATTGGGATTTTAAAACGACTGGAATACGAGGAAATCGACCTCACCATCAATCCGATGGATGTAAATGAATTGAGGGTTGATAAATTTGACATGACCCAACCCTATTTCATTTCCAGTATTGGGGTAGCTATTCCATACCTGAATCGTTCAACTTTAAGTGTTTTCATCAGTAATATTTTTTCAATAGCCTTTTTAAAGATCATCCTCCTTCTCATCCTTGTGATTTTCATTTTTGGGTTTTTTCTATGGCTCGTTGAACGCAGTCATAATAAATTCCAATTTCGTCCCGGTCTGTGGGGCTTATTTGATGGATTATGGTGGTCTGCCGTGACAATGACTACAGTGGGGTATGGCGATAAAGCACCTAAGTCGAACTTAGGCAAGGCGATAGCCATAGTCTGGATGTTTACTGCTGTGATCATTATCTCAAGTTTTACGGCAGGCATCGCTTCTGCCTTAACTATTGGCGGATTGCAAACAGACATCAGATCCCCTGAAGATCTACGGTTAGTAGAGAACGTATCAGCTGTGGGAGCCAGTACCAGCGAGGCCTATTTGATACAGGAGGATATTCCTGTCAATCAAACATATGCTTCTCCGATTCCTGCGCTAAGGGCCCTTGCCAAAAAAGAAAATGATGTGCTGTTATACGATCATACCGTATTGCAGTATTACATCAACCGACTTTCTTTGGATGAAAAAGTGAAACTGCTTCCATTCACACTAAAAGAACACTACCAAAGTTTTATGTTGCCTAAAGATCACCCGGCCTTTGATCTCATTAATGTAGGTTTGATGAAGGAGATCCATCAACCTGGCTGGGATGATTTGCAAAGGAAATATGACGTCAAGAGCAGATAATATCGGTATCTTTCTGAAATAGCTTTTTTAAAAGTAAAACCCACCCCTAGCCGCTTCGTCACTAAAGCTATGAAGCATAAACGACCCTCCCAGGAGGGGAAACAATCGTACAATGATAAATTTTTTTCGAAAAACACGATACCAACTCATGGAAAAGAAAAAAACTGGCAGATATCTGACCTATGCCATAGGCGAGATCATTCTTGTTGTTTTAGGGATTTTAATAGCCCTTCAAATAGATAGCTGGAATTCGAATCGATTAGATCGCATCGAGGAACAATTACTTCTTAAACAGTTAAAGACCGAGTTCATTCAAAATAAAAACCAACTACTGACGAAAATAAAGAAACGAGAGGATGCGATGAATTCGTGTTTTGAAATCTTACGAATTTTTGACAATCCGCAACTTGAAAAGGACCCGGAACAAATAGATAGCCTTTTTGCTAGTATACTTCCAAATTATACGTTTGACCCTACTTCAGGTATCATTTCTCAGCTTACGGATGGAGGTAAGTTAACCTTGATAGAAAATGATTCCTTGAGACAACATCTCTCAAATTGGTCAAGTATGGTTGTCCAAGCCGTTGAAGAGGAACTGATCTATTTAGAATTCAATATTAACCATTTACGCCCTCCAATGTACACCAATTATCCATTTAGGAATGTCATGGTAAAGACGGGAAGTACAGGAGGGATTGATGAAATATTGCTTAAAAAAGACGCAAAAAATAAATTTGAAATTGGACGGTCTAAATTACCATCTGATATAAACACCATATTTAGTTCAACAGAATTCGAAGGAAAAATTAGTTCAACAATTAACTGGCTTTCAGTTAGCAATATTCAAGCACAAGGGTTTATGGATTATTCAGACACAGTTTTAAGCCTTATTGACAAAGAATTGCATAAATAAGTTGCCCAGATCAACATTTCCAAATAGAAAAAACTATGGCCGAACAAAAAGATTTAGATTTTACCTATACCACTATCGACGAGATATTTCGTTTGAGCATGGGGGAAACAGGGGATTACAGTGGAGCGAAATACGATGGTGATTTTTCAATGACCCTCGAAGAAGCCCAAAAAAGTAAACACAAATTCATAGCCGATAGCCTACACATTGGTGAAGGCAGCAAAGTGCTCGACATGGCCTGTGGTTGGGCACCTTTTACGCGATATATAGTACAGGAAAGAGGGGCAGAAAGTATAGGCTTGACGCTCTCTCAAGGACAAGCTGATGCCTGTCAGAAAAATGGGTATAACGTGATCGTGAAAGATTGCCGTTATGTAAAGCCGGAGGACTTCGGCACTTTTGATGCCGTTACCTGCATTGGGGGTTTAGAACATTTCTGTTCCGTAGAAGAATGGCAGTCCGGTAAACAGGAACAGGTTTACCGCGATTTTTTTAAAACACTCTATGATCTGTTGCCTATTGGTGGGCGATTCTATATGCAGACAATGGTATTCAGCAAAAACATGATCGAATTTGAGGAGCTGGATGTCAATGCCGAAAAAGACTCTGCAGCATATATTATGGCACTCATGGTAAAACAATTCCCGGGCTCCTGGCTTCCATATGGCCCTGAAATGGTTATCGAATGTGCAAAACCCGGTTTCAAATTAATTTCTCAAAGTAGTGGCAGACTGGACTATATTGAAACCATTGCCCAATGGCGGAAGAAGTTCAGAAAATTTCATCTTAAAAAATATTGGCTTTACTTATCCCTCATTCCAAAATACTTTACAGACAAGGAATTCAGACACCTGGTCGCAATTTTCAGAGTAAGTCCAAACAGGGTCTGTTTTGAAAAAGAGATCATGGATCACTACCGCTTAGTTTTTGAAAAAGTGTAGCAAATACAGCATTTAACGGGCCTTTGAAACAGTCAAGCAATTCTGACGGTTTTATTTTCCGTATCTTTCTGGTGGATAAATAGCTTTCCTTCTTTGTAAAATACTTTTCAGGACAACTTCATTTCTGTCTATCCAGATTATTAGCTGTAGGAGCAAATTCAACTATTATTAATTAAAACTCTTGAATTATTAATCCCCCAAAATTTTCAAAAGAAACAGGTATTGAATTTTCAAAGGCCTTACGCAAAAAAGTAAAAGTCTATTTCAATTCTAATCCAGGCGATAGGCATGCTAATAAGAGCATGATTGCAAAAACCGCATTAATGCTCGCTATTTTTTTCCTTCCTTTTATTATTATTGCCACAGGAATCGTCCAGAGTCCGTGGTTACTTTTTTCATTATATATAACAAGTGGCCTTGGCATGGCTGGAATCGGAATGGGTGTTGCGCATGATGCTATTCATGGATCGTACTCAAACAACCAAAAAATCAATAAGTTTTTAGGATATACGTTTAATCTTATCGGAGCAAACGCAACCGTATGGAGAATTCAGCACAATGTACTGCATCATACATTCACCAACATAGAGCATGCCGATGATGATATCAATGCGCCATTTTTCCTGCGCTTTTCACCACATGCCAAAAAATACTGGTCGCACCAGTTTCAACACATCTACATATGGTTTTTTTATGGGCTGGCGACTTTGTCATGGGTCACAACTAAAGATTTTGTCAGGGCGAATCGGTATCATAAAATGGGCTTCCTGAAAGAGAAAAATGAATTTAGAAATACAATGCTAAGTATACTAGGTTGGAAAGTGTTATACTATTCTTATGCCCTTGTGATACCCTTAATTGTGGTAGAGTTACCGTGGTGGTACATTTTATTGGCTTTCCTTAGCATGCATTTTCTTACCGGACTTTTAATAAGTGCTGTATTTCAGGTCTCACATATAATCCCCGGGGCCGAATTTCCGAGGCCGGATAAAAATGGACTTATTGCAGGTGATTGGTATATGCATCAATTTGCTACAACTATTAATTATTCTCCCCGATCTAAACTGTTTACCTGGTTCATTGGCGGCTTGAATTATCAAATTGAACACCATTTATTACCCGGAATTTGCCATGTTCATTATAGGAAATTATCAGGTATTGTAGAAGATACTGCCAAAGAATACGGCATGCCTTACCGTTCCAACCAGACTTTTTTCTCGGCGCTACAAGAGCATGCTAAAATGCTCCGTCAGCTGGGAAACATGCAGCAAATACCGGCGTAATTTAATTTTAGAACACGCTTTTCCCAGTTTTTAATTAGATTTATTACAATGAAAGATCAGAAGATCAATAATGTTTTTCTCGTCCTTGGATTGGTATGGGTTATTGCAGGCTTAGTAATCTATCAAAATTCGGCCGTTTGGCCTTTGGGGTTTATTTTTCTTATAATTGGTTTGATTGGAAAATATGGTCGGAAGAGAAAGGAAGGAAATGAGAGCTCATAACTATTGAAATCTGCCAGGCGTACATATTTACACGCTTTTTAGACACTAAGAACTTAAATCTAACAGCATGGATAAAGC
>JABDKZ010000211.1 GCA_013001935.1 Maribacter sp. | reverse complement strand
TACCAATTCAAAAATAAAAAGGGAGGAGATACAGCTGATTTCTAAATGCAGTATACAATTGATGTCTGATAACCGAAAAAGCATTGTAAATCATTACAACTACACTAAAGAGCATATTATTTGGTCTACGGAGAATTCGCTTAAGAACCTAAAAACCGATTATTTGGATTTGTTGCTATTGCACAGACCCAGCCCTTTAATGGACCCTGATGTTGTAAAGGAAGCAGTTGAATCACTTTTAAAAGCTGGCAAGATACGGGATATCGGGGTATCTAACTACACACCGAGTCAATTGGCAATGCTTGAGACCAGATTGCCGATGGCGGCTAACCAAGTTGAGTTTTCTTTGACTTCAAATGCTGTAATGTATGATGGCACATTAGATGATAGTATAGCCAGCAATAGATTGGCCATGTCTTGGAGTCCGTTAGGGAGTTATTTTAAGGAAAACAGTCCAAAAACACAGCGTATTCGAAGGGAATTAGAACCTATGATGGATAAATATGATGCGACCGAAGACCAACTTTTATTGGCTTGGATCATGAAGCATCCGGCAAAATTAATTCCTGTAGTAGGTACCACTACAAAGGAGCGCTTAACAGATGCCCTTAAGGCGAGGGATATAATAATGGACTTGGAAGATTGGTTTGTTTTGTTGGAAGCGAGTCTTGGACATCCAGTACCATAAAATCGATGAAATAAAATGAATAAAACAGCTTTAATAACAGGGGCCACAAGCGGTATAGGTCGTGCAACCGCCCAACTTTTCGCGAAAAATAATTTCAAATTAGTGCTTTGTGGAAGAAGGCAAGACCGATTGGATATCCTGAAAAAGGAACTGGGGGAGCAGACACCTATTCATATCTTGAACTTTGATGTTCGAAACAGGGAAGAGGTTACTAAACATATCAGTTCACTACCTTCTGGCTTCTCTAAGATAGACATACTTGTAAATAACGCGGGAAATGCGCATGGCCTGGATTCCATTGAGAAAGGTAGTCTGGATGACTGGGATGCCATGATCGATATCAACGTTAAAGGATTACTATATGTTTCTAAGGCCATATTGCCCAATATGGTTTCGAAGAAAGCCGGACATATTATAAATATTGGGTCTACTGCAGGGAAGGAAGTATACCCGAAAGGCAATGTATATTGTGCTAGCAAACACGCTGTTGATGCCATAAACCAAGGCATGCGATTAGATCTTAATGAATATGGCATACGTGTTGGCGCTGTAAATCCGGGATTGGTAGAGACTGAATTCAGTCAGGTTCGTTTTAAGGGCGATACCAATAGGGCCGATACGGTCTACAGGGGTTTCCAGGCCTTAAGACCTGAAGATATTGCCGATATTATTCTATTTGTGGTTACCCGTCCTTATCATGTGAATATAGCCGATTTGGTGGTTATGCCAACGGCACAGGCCAGCAGTACAATAGTCAAGAAAGAACTATGATCAACAAACGTCTTTTGGTGAAAAACCTCCTTGCCCATAATGATGAGAATAGCTTTTACGACAAAAAACGGTTTATAAATATTGGTCATAAGGAAGGGAAAGCAAAATTTCTTAAACATGTTTGTGCCTTGGCCAACAGCAACCCCAAGAATCATTCTTTCATTGTTATTGGGGTTGAGGATGAAGACAATAAGATTGTTGGCGTCGATTTTTTCGACGATAGCAAAATCCAGAATTTGGTGAATGCCTATTTAGACAATCCTCCTTTGATTGCCTATGAAAATATCCCGTTTCCCCATTTAGAGGAAGGCAGGGTTGTAGGTTTGGTGACCATAAAATCAAATGGCAAGGTTTGTGCCCTTCGTAAGAACATTTGGAAGTATTATGGGGGTTCTGTTTTTTTTAGGGAAGGTAGTATTAGCATGCCAAAGGCTTTTGACATTGAACTAAAGGATCTAAATTCAAAAGCTGTGGCAACCATAGAACAACATGCCAGAAACAACATTGAATTGACTTTGGACGGCGTTATCGACTTTCTCAACAATCGACATAAGGATCTTGAAAGCAGCTATAAGGTATTTAAGGAACAATTTGTGGTCTGTTGGGCCGGAAACGCTAAAAAAGTCAAGGACAAAACCTATTTTTCCAGAGTTGATATTGAGCTGATCAACGAACAGGTAAAACTTTTCTTCTCTACCTTAGATGAGGTTACGGTAGCGTTTAATGAGGATACCTTTACAACAATCGAGTATGTGCGCCTGGGGTTGGCCAATAAGTTAAAGTATTACCCCTTGGAAAAAATGAACATTACTTTTGAGGATAATGGCACCTATCAGATTCAAAGCGAATTGATTTTTGACCCTCCGAAATACGATAAAAAAACCCTCTATCATATTTTCAATACGAACAATGCCATTCTTCGTAAGTTGGAAAAAAATATAGCCTTGAAACCTAACGATAAAGAAGATCTCTCGCATTTGCCAGCCACCTATCTCATATGTTTTTTAAACGGATTTGAAGAGGCTAAGATTCAAATGGAAAAGGCACGGGTTCTATTAAAAAAGACCAATCAAGAAGTACATCATTCACTTAAGGAATCGTTGCGAATTTTGCGAAAAGTGAAATACAGTTAGGCCTTTGACAACCAATATAGTTGGTATGGTTTTAGTTCCAATTTGTCATCAACGAACTTAGCCGTTCTTCCCGAAATCAAATCTTTTGGATTAGCTATTGATCCGTAAGGTCCCAAGGAAATTTTGGTCACTGCCTGTGGTGATTCAGAAAAATTAGATATTACCAAAACACCCCCATCATCGTCCGAGGTTCTCTCATAAATGAATACATGTGGGTTATGGCCATCAAATAGAATAAGGTTGTTATGATCTGAAAAAACCGGATTTTGCTTACGTAAGTTTATCAATTGCTGTAATGCAAAGAAAATCCTAGAATGATAGTTCTTCTTGGCATCAAGACGTTCAACAATTTCCCAATCTTGACGAGGCCTATTTATCCATCGGCTATCTTCTTTTTTGGTATTGTCCTTGAGGTAGGTATAGTCGTTTAATGTACCTATTTCATCTCCGGCATAGATTAAAGGAATGCCACCATAAGACATCACAATGCCGTGCAACATGATTATTTTATCAATTGCCTGGTTTATTTGGGCTTTATTCTTCTGTTCAAGGGCTTTTTCCAAACCTAACAACGAAGCACAGCTTCCTGTTATCCTACCATCACCATTTTTTGGATTATACATAAACACCTCGCCTTTGGCCGGGGACCAATCGATATTTTGGCAATAGTAGTCCAATAGAAATTTACGATGTTTTTTGGCATCCCAGCCAATTTCATGAATGTAACGATCATCGAACCCAAGACCAATGTCATCATGGCAACGTAGATAATTGACCCATGTGGCTTCCTTGGGCTTTTTAGGCAGGTTTTGTAGGTTTTTATAGAGCAACGCTGTTTTTTTTGTGGCGATGGCATCCCACAGCAAGGCCATCAGAGTGGCATTGTATGCAATTTCACACTCATTCCCTTTCATTGTGCCCAAACCAAAGTATTTGATTATCTCATGCGGGGCTACCACAGCCTCTGCCAAAAAAACAACACCTGGGGCAATGACTTGCAAACACATTTTAAATAGGGAGATCAGACTGTGGGCCTCAGGTAAGTTCTGGGAAAGCGTGCCAAGCTTTTTCCACATAAATGCCAAAGCGTCCAAACGGACTACATCTACACCAAGATTCGCCAATTTCAGCAAATTGCCCAACATGGCTATAAATACCTCTGGATTTGAATAGTTAAGGTCCCATTGATATTGGTTAAAAACGGTCATCACCCATTTCTGCATTTTAGAGTTAAAGGTGAAATTACCTGGAGAGGTTAACGGGAATATTTCCGGAAGCGTTTTTTCGAATTCATCAGGTATAGTTCGGTCTGGATAAATATGGTAATACTCTTGATATTTGAAATTACCTGCCATAGCCTTTTCGGCCCAAGGAAATTCGTTGGAAGTATGATTGGCGACAAAATCAAGCATCAAGTACATGTTTTTATCACGCATTTTCTTGGTAAGCCTCAAAAGTGCTGATTTTGTGCCATACCGCTTGTCTACTTTATGGTAACTGTTTACCGCATAACCGCCGTCGTTTTCGCCTTTTGGTCTTGGTGTAATGGGCATAAGGTGTATAAAATTCACTCCCAATTTTTCAAAGTACCCGAGTTTATCTTCAAGTCCTTTCAGGTCTTTACTAAAAAGGTCAACATATAATTGCATGCCAACAATTTGTTCGGATTGGTACCAATCCCCTTGTTTTAAACGCGCAATGTCCTGTAATTTGAGCGGTTCTGGTCTTTGCTTGTATAGGACAGGAAGTTCCTGGAGTAATTTCTTAAAAGACCCCATGTGGCTTGCTTCAGGATAGAGCGAGAAGAACAGGTCCTTTATAATTGTAAGATTGGTAGCGAGCCTTTGTTCAAAGAGCATATCTAAATCCTCGGGTTTCCTAGGACCTTGATTTTCTAAAATATTGATTTGATGTAGTTTCGCTTGATTCATTCTATAGCAAGCAGTTGTTCTCGATTAGGCAGTGACGGGATTGCCCCAAAATTAGTGGTTGTTATTGCACCTGCCTTGTTAGCCTTTTGTATCATCCCTATTAACAGTTCGGTGTTCTCAAGAACTTCCATTGGATCATGTAATGCAGCTATTTGGTAGAGCAGACACCCTATAAAGGCATCCCCTGCACCGGTAGTGTCAACAGGGTTAACTTTTATACTTGGGATGGTATGTTTAGCATTTTTGGTACTTAGTAAAGTGCCGTCTCCACCTAAAGTAATGGTAATAACCTGGGTTCCCACTTCGTGCAAGACCGCACAGCATTCCTCTAAATCGGTTTTCCCTGATAAAAGTTGGGCCTCTTCCAAACTAAACTTGGCCAAATGGGCCTTTTGCACGTAGGGCATGCATTTTTTAATGAAAATTTCTTCTTCACCTTGCCAAAGGTCACCGCGAAAATTAGGGTCAAAACTAATAAAGGCATCTTGGGTTAGGGCATCAAAAAAATACCTGCCGTAAGCATCTTCCAAGTCACCACCGAGAAGGGCCGTAGCGGCACCAAAATGCACAATATTTTCTTTGAATGAATTTTTTACCGCAGAACTGTATTTTAATTTTTTATCAGCACCTCGGCTAAAAACAAAATCACGTTCACCATTTTCAGCGATTGATACAAAAGCAATTGTAGTGAATGTTTTTGAGCGTTGAACCAAACTAATATCCACCTGGTTTTCCTCTAATACACTGAGCAAAAAAGAACCAAATTGATCTTTCCCCACACAGCCAATAAACTTACCCAGCCCGCCTAATTTGGCTATTGCACAAGCTACATTAGCAGGTGCGCCACCTGCTTTTTTAGTGAAAACATCTGCTTTGGATAGGTCATTGCCTTGTTTTTCGGCAACAAAATCAATGAGTAATTCCCCAATACAAAAAA
>JABDKZ010000173.1 GCA_013001935.1 Maribacter sp. | reverse complement strand
AGAGCTTTCTAAGTTCATCTTCAGCCTCCTTTATTGCCGTTATGTCCCAATTGGTACCTATCATTTTAAGAGGATTATCTTTTTCATCCCTAAGTAAAATAGCAGCAGATTGTAAGTGATGAATCTCACCGTTGGGCCAAACCACTCTAAAAATGTGGTTAAGGTCTTTTTCCCCTTTAAGGACTTTTTCTTCTTCTATCCTGACTTTTTTACGGTCTTCAGGATGCAGCAATGCCCTCCATGCTGCATCACCACCATTAAAATCTTTTTTGGTAACTCCATAGAGTTTGTACACTTGGTCATCCCAAGCGCTATGATCTTCGGCAATATCGTATTCCCAAATACCTATTTGGGCCGCATTGGTGGCTAAATTTAATCTATCGGCAACTTCTTTATATTTTAGTTGTGCTTCTTTGATCGGGGTTATATCCCAATTTGTGCCGATTACTTTTTGGGGTCTTCCTTCTTTATCCCAATGTACTACACCTACAGTTTGTATATGTTTGATCTTACCATTAGGCCAAACTACCCTGAATATATTCTCATAGTCTTTTTCCCCCATCATTGCTTTTGTCGCTTCTTCCTCTGCTTGTTCCCTGTCTTCAGGATGCAGGCATGCTTTCCAAGCGTCATATACTCCACTGAAGTCTTCTTTTCTTATGCCATAGAGTTCATACATTTGTTCGTTCCACACGAGATTATCATCGGCAATATCGTATTCCCAAATTCCTATTTGGGCCGCGCTGGTCGCAACTTCGAGTCGATCGGTAACTTCTGTATATTTTAGGTTTGCCTCTATTATTGGGGTAATATCCCAATTGGTTCCTATCATTTTTACGGGCTTACCTTCTTCATCCTTGAACAATTCAGCTGAGGATTGCATATGACGAATAGTACCGTCGGGCCAAACCACTCTAAATGTTAGGTTATAGTTTTTTTTGCCCTTTAGGACCATTTCTTCTTCAATTCTCGTTTTTTCCAGGTCTTCAGGATGAATCATGGACTTCCATGCCTTATAATCCCCAGCAAAGTCTTTCTTTTTGATTCCATAAAGCTCGTACTGTTGATCATTACACAAAAAGCTATCTTCGACAACATCGTATTCCCAAACTCCTATATGGGCTCCTTTGGCCGCAATTTTAAGTCGCTCGGCAGTCTCTTTATATATAAGCTCATTCTTTTTTTCTTGATCTATATCTTGAATTGTTCCAAAAATGCGAACACATTTGCCTTTGTGAAATTCGGCTTCCCCTTTGGCCCGTACCCAAAGCTCATCGCCCTTGGCAGTAATGATTTGCAATTCTATGTCATAGGGTTTACCCTTGTTGATACATTCATTAACCAGTTTTGTGATTTTTTCCCGTTGCTTCCCTTCTTTGTAAAAGCTTAAACCTTCGTCTATTTTTGGAATATAATCCTTGCCGACCTTATGGATTTTTTTAGTAACTTCTGTCCAGTGTAATTGGTTTGTGGCCAAGTCTAATTCCCAACCCCCAATATTACTTACGTCCTGTGCTTTTTTTAACAGCTCTTTTTTTCTATTAATAGCTGTGATATCCTCTGCAAAAATTATTATACCAGTAATATTTCCTTCATAATCGTTCCAGGGATCTACCTTCCATTTAAGCCATTGAATGTTGCCTTTGAGATCAATAAACTTTTGACCTGTAACCTTGCTGCTTTTTCCTTTAAGACCATTCTTGCAAATTCTTCTTAATCGTTCAGGCGTGTTTGGAATTACATCGAAATAGTATTTGCCTACTATGTTTTTTTCTTTAATATTGAATTCCTTTAGCCAAATTTTGGAATAGCTAGTAAAACAAAGGTTTTTGTCCAAAATCGCCACAGATATTGGGGCGGTTTTAATGAAGTCCGTTGTAAATAGGTTATTCAAGATGTAGGTTTTGTTTACTAAAATTACAAATAAATATTACATATTAGAAATATGTATAAAATTGGGATATAATGACCATTTCTAGTTTTATGGATATCAAAAAAAAATAAGGAATTTATCGCATAAGCATTGCTTATGATTTTATAATGTATTCATATGATAAGCTTATAAAATACACTTTCTTTTTTGTATTTTTAGTACTTCGAAATTAACCGCTTATTGCAACTTCGCAAAGCTTAAATAAGATATAAAATGGAAACAAAAAACGAGAGCAAAATGGCAAACGGCAATGGACATGGTCACAACAGTGCCAGCAAGTGCCCTTTTATGGGTGGAGAACTTAAAAACACTGCTGGTGGGGGTACATCAAACCGCGATTGGTGGCCAAATCAATTGAATTTGAATATTCTGCGCCAACACTCGGAACTTGCAAATCCTATGGATGAGGATTTCAACTATACCGAAGCGTTTAATAGTTTAGACTTGGATGCGATAAAAAAAGATCTTGCAGATTTAATGACCGATAGCCAAGATTGGTGGCCAGCGGATTTTGGGCATTATGGTCCATTTTTTATTCGTATGACGTGGCATGCTGCTGGCACTTATCGAATTGCAGATGGCCGCGGAGGTGGGGGAACGGGCAACCAACGTTTTGCCCCACTGAATAGTTGGCCAGATAATGCAAACCTTGATAAGGCCCGATTATTACTTTGGCCCATAAAACAGAAATATGGCAAGCAAATCTCTTGGGCAGATCTTTTGATTTTGGCCGGTAATGTCGCCCATGAATCCATGGGATTAAAAATGTTCGGTTTTGGCGGAGGTCGTGAAGATATTTGGCAACCTGAGGAAGATATCTATTGGGGTGATGAAAAAGAATGGCTGGGCAATAAGGAGCGCTATGCTAAAGATGGAGAATTGGAAAAGCAAATGGGAGCTGCCCATATGGGATTGATTTATGTAAACCCTGAAGGGCCTAACGGTAATCCTGATCCCGTTGCTGCTGCACATGATATTCGTGAAACCTTCGGGCGGATGGCGATGAACGATTATGAGACGGTTGCCTTGATTGCTGGCGGACATACTTTTGGTAAGACCCATGGTGCCGCAGCGGATTCTGAATACCTTGAGGCCGAACCGGCCGGAGCACCCATTGAAATGCAAAGTATGGGATGGAAAAATAATTATGGTACAGGAAGTGGTCCAGATACAATTACAAGTGGTTTGGAAGGGGCTTGGACCAAAACCCCTACCAAATGGAGCCATGATTTTTTTGAAATCTTATTCGGTTATGATTGGGAATTGACGAAAAGCCCTGCCGGAGCACACCAATATATAGCCAAGAACTGGACTGGGGAAGGCATTATTCCTGATGCCCATGATTCAGGGAAGAAGCACCCACCTTTTATGCTGACCACAGATCTTTCCTTGCGTTTTGATCCGGAATATGAAAAGATTTCAAGACATTTTTTGGAAAATCCCGAAGAATTTGCTGATGCTTATTCAAAAGCATGGTTTAAATTAACCCACCGTGATATGGGTCCTGTGGCACGTTATTTGGGTCCGGATGTTCCAAAGGAAGAATTGATTTGGCAAGACCCCGTACCCGCTGTTGATCACGTATTAATTGATGAAAAAGATATAGCTGCTTTAAAAGCAAAACTGCTAAATGCTGGGTTGTCAATATCTCAATTGGTTTCCACAGCTTGGGCTTCTGCCTCTACATTCCGAGGTTCCGATAAACGCGGCGGGGCCAATGGAGCCAGAATTCGCTTTGCACCACAAAAAGATTGGGAAGTAAACAATCCTGATCAATTGGCAGCGATATTAGAAACAATTGAAGGCATCCAAAAAGAATTCAACGACAACCAATCTAATAACAAAAAGGTCTCACTTTCTGATTTGATTATATTGGGTGGTTGCGCTGCTATTGAACAAGCTGCTAAAAACGCGGGTAGTGATATTACTGTTCCATTTGCCCCAGGACGAACTGATGCAACTAAAGAGCAGACCGATGCTGAGTCATTTGAGGTATT
>JABDKZ010000172.1 GCA_013001935.1 Maribacter sp. | reverse complement strand
GCTTTATCTAAAAATTAATTACTTTTCAATTGAATCAATTTTCGTGTAACCTCTGAGATCGTGTTAGTCTACATTAAAAACTAAATATGAATAACACATTAATAACTTTATTAGTTCTACTAGTGACGATTTCCTCGTTAAGCATTAAAGCACAGGAAGATGCTTTTAATTTCAGAGCAAACGTTAGAATGGTACCACTGGAACAAGGGTCTTTTTCCATATTTGATTATGGTAAAGGACCGGTAATTTTGCTCTTACATGGTTTTCCAGACACCAAAGAAGTTTGGAAGAACCAGGTGATTGCTCTTGCAAACGCGGGTTATCGTGTCATTGCTCCCGATTTACGAGGACGATGTGCTTCTTGGAGTACTAAGAAATGGCCCTTGGGTAAGTATCTAATTGAACTTGAATCAATAGATAAGTTAGGACAGACTGTAAAGGATGTTGCACTAACGACCCTCTACAGTTAAAAAGAAAAACAACTTGCAGATCAACAATTATTCGATTTAAAAACGAATAAAGAACAATATACTATAGGCGAAAAGGTTGACAGTAATTAAGAAATGGACAAAGAACAAATCTTAGAATGGTTGCTTAAAGGTGATGTTTCAATACAATACCAGGTTTAC
Organism: Maribacter sp.; assembly: GCA_013001935.1. Taxonomy (GTDB): domain Bacteria; phylum Bacteroidota; class Bacteroidia; order Flavobacteriales; family Flavobacteriaceae; genus Maribacter_A. The sequence continues at coordinate 3,419 of JABDKZ010000172.1, read as the reverse complement.
CGTGATTTGTTAGGAACCAACAGAAAGGATTTACAAGAGAGAATCGCATATGAAGGTTGGGGAAAGCAATTCTTATCCAAGAGAAAACCAAATGGAAATTGGGGCGATAGATTTTATCAACCAAAATGGATTTCAACCCATTATACGCTTCTCGACCTTCGCAACTTGAATCTTAGCCCTACCCATAAGCTTGTTAAAGAATCCATTGCGCAGGTTCTGAAAACGTCGAAAGCTGAAGATGGCGGGATTCAACTAGGCCCATCAACCTCTCATCATAGTGATGTTTGTGTAAATGGCATGTTTTTAAACTACGCATCTTATTTCAATACCCCTGAAAAGGAATTGCAATCGATTGTTGATAGTCTTCTCAACGAAATAATGCCTGATGGTGGATTCAATTGTAGGACGACAAGAAGCGGGGCAAGTCACAGTTCTTTGCATTCAACAATCTCGGTTCTTGAAGGACTTTGGGAGTTTCAAAAAGCAGGTTTTACTTACAAAAAAGATGACATTTCAACCGCCATTAAAAGCGCCGAAGAATTTATGCTGATTCATAGACTATTCCTTTCTGACCGAACGGGCAAAATCATCCGCAAGGACTTTTTGAAATTAGCTTATCCGAGCAGGTGGAAGTATGATATTCTTAGAGCATTGGATTATTTCCAAAAAGCAGAAAGAAAATGGGATAAAAGAATGGATGATGCTGTTACCATGATTCTTAAAAAACGGAACAAAGAAGGAACTTGGAATGTGCAAGCAGCCCATCCCGGAAAAGTACACTTTACAATGGAAAAAGCCGGGAAACCTAGTAGATGGAATACATTAAGAGCTATTCGGGTATTGAGACACTTTGAAAGAAATAAAAACTAATGATAGAAACAAAAAGAACACTCGAAGAACAAAGAATTGAGTTTGCAAATGGAAAATTTCTTGCAACGCCTTTAGCCGGATTAATTGTTTGGACTATAATTGGATTGATTGGAGTTTTTTTCTCTGATTATATTACGGTATGGTCTATTTTTATTGGAACTGGAAGTATTGCGTATTTAGGACTCTTTATATCAAAATTCACAGGTGAAAATTTCCTTGACAAAAGCAAACCAAAAAATGAATTCGACTCCCTTTTTCTTTTTACTGCAGGACAAGCCATTCTAGTATATTCAATAGCAATACCATTTTTCCTGGTTGATCATACCTCACTTCCGATGACTGTTGGAATTTTGACTGGATTGATGTGGTTGCCATTTTCCTGGATTGTAAAACATTGGATCGGAATTTTTCACGCCCTAACCAGAACTATTTTAGTACTGACGCTTTGGTATCTTTTGCCTGAATATAGATTTATTGCTATTCCTTTTACAATCGTTTTGATTTATATAATCACAATACTAATTTTAAAAAATCGAAAGAAAGCATAAAAATGAACCGTCAATAATGGGTATAATTCATGCCGAGCCCTCGGGACCGAAACTTAGCCTATCGGCCAGCTACACTTCATATACTAACCGTTAGCGGCCATTTGGAAAGAAATAACTAAAAGAAAATCAATATGAAACTTGAATCAAACGCAACTATACAAATTCAAAAACCAATAGGAGAAGTTTTTGAAGGGATTATCGCCCCTGAAAAAATGACGAAATATTTCATTTCAGAAAGTAGTGGGCGTATGGAATCAGGAAAAGAAGTGCTTTGGAAATTTTCTGAATTCCCCGACAAATTCCCTATAACAGAGGTTAAAATTGAAAGCAATCATTCAATTTCATTTGTGTGGGATCCAGAAACTGTTGTAACAATTACTTTAGAAAACCTAGCGGACAAAAGCACCCTTGTTAAAGTAAACGAGAAGGGAAAGGAATTCAATGAAGAAAACCTGAAATGGACTTTAGAAAATACAGAAGGATGGGCAAATTTCCTTGCTTGTATGAAAGCCTATTTGGAGTATGGCATACAGCTTAGAAAAGGGGCATTTGATTTTATGAGGAAAAATTAATTCAACTAACTTTAGACTATTCCTAAAAATGAAAGATACACCAGTACCCAATGAACGTATTGCAAAAAGGTAAGGTAAAAAACGAAATAACTATGGAATACCGAAGTGCATTGACACTACTAATTCTAATTTTCTCAAGCTGTGACCCCGTTGCCATCATGGAAGCGGATATTGAGAATTTAACATCGCAAAGGATCACCATAGATTTTGTCTCATCTAATGAAGGTTTAAGCAAGACATTACAGATACCTCCTTATGAAATTGTACTCTTTCAAGAAGGTTTTGATGTTGGCGGTACCTTTCTTCAACCATCACTTGTGGAATATGACTCTGTGCTCATTAAAAATCAGGCAGAAATGATTCTTAGAGTTTATAAAGAAAATGATACCGGCAAAAACATTTTTAACACAGATGAATATTGGAATGCCAATGAACCATCAAAAAGATTTTTCAAATATGAATACGAAATAATGAGCGAGGATATTGAATAAAACACTTTTATATTGAATAATAAAACCACCTTCTTTATCGGTATACTTGGAGCAAGTCTCTTTGTCATTTCTTCAATCCTGGGTGGAATTTTAATCGATGATTATAGCATAATAAGTCAATATATAAGTGAAACCTATGCTATTGACACCCAATATGGCGAGATCTTAAGGATTTTTGGAATTATCCCGAGCGGAATTTTGATTGCCATATTTTCATTTGCGGTGTATAAGAAATTACCCCAATCCAATCTGACTAAATTGGGGTTCACAGGATTTGGGCTATTCTACGGTATTGCAACGGTGATTGTTGGCATCTTTCCTTGTGATAGTGGGTGTAATAAAGAATTTATTAATCCAAGTTTATCTCAAATTATTCATAATCTAATGGGAGCTTTAACCTATATGATTGTTCCTTTATGTATAATACTGATAGCTGTTGCGTTAAGAAAATCACCCGTATATAAACGGCTATCAAATCTTGGAATCGCATGCGGAATCAGTAGCTATCTATTTGTTATTCTATTATCATCCAACCCAAACTCGGAACTTATTGGCTTGTATCAACGCATTATAGAGGTCCTTTTTATTTTTTGGATAGTCAATTGTGCTATAAAAATAAAAAATGAGGAAACCAGCAGTTAACAACGTGTATGTCCCTCGCTGTATACGATACTCAAAAATTCATTAACTTCAACCTTATAGATTATTGTAACTGTGGTTTGTGCAGTTACAACGCTGCCATATACAGGTACGTTGGGCAACATTAAACAGAAAGATGTTTCAATTCAAAAACTTTAAAATAAAATTTCTTTTACTAATTACAGTAATTTTTGGCGCCTGTCATTCAAATAAAATACAAGTCATTAAATATTCAAATGGATATGTATTCGACGGAGTTGATTTTAAGAAATCAAGCTTTGTTGTAAAACAGGGACAAT
>JABDKZ010000157.1 GCA_013001935.1 Maribacter sp. | reverse complement strand
TTTTTATCGCCAAAGTTACTAGTTTTAACCAAATAAAATCTCCCATGAAAACCCAAAAAGTAATTGACCATATCGTCTCTTGGTTAAAGGATTATGCAGATAATGCAGGAATCAAAGGATTTGTCATAGGAATCTCGGGGGGTATAGATTCGGCTGTTACTTCCACCTTGTGCGCCAAAACCGGTTTAAACCTGCTTTGTTTGGAAATGCCCATACACCAATCTGAAAACCAAGAAACAAGGGCAGCGAACCATATTGAATGGTTAATGAATAATTTTAGAAATGTAAAGAGGCAACCAGTAGAGCTGACCCCAGTTTTTGATAGTTTGATCACGGCCTTACCAGCTGTTGATAATGAAGAAGAGCGGTTTATGTCTCTGGCCAATACCAGAGCGAGGTTACGAATGACCACTTTGTATTATTTTGCGGCCCTAAAAGGATACTTAGTGGCCGGGACCGGTAACAAAGTAGAGGATTTTGGTGTAGGTTTTTTCACTAAGTATGGTGATGGTGGCGTAGACTTGAGTCCTATAGCGGACCTTCTCAAATCTGAAGTATATGAAATAGCGAAATCGCTCGGAATCAACAAAGAAATCTTGGATGCGGCTCCGACCGATGGGCTTTGGGGTGACGACCGTACTGATGAAGACCAAATTGGCGCATCTTATCCCGAATTAGAATGGGCCATGGCTATGAATGACCGGGGAAAGGCGGTTGAGGACTTTTCTGGAAGAAATAAACAAGTTTTTAGTATCTTTAAGAGATTAAATACGGTGAACCAGCATAAGATGTTACCTATACCTATATGTGAAATACCTGAAACGCTGAAGTAACCACTCAGCTAAAAATCAAGCACATAAGACGAATATAATGCCGTATTGTTTAAAAATAATTCAACTTTGCTATTCAAATTAGATAATTTAATCTTACATTGTATGTCAGTCTTGAAATGCAATCGTAGGTAGACTTATCTAGAAAATGTATCAAAATGATTAAAGTGTTAATTGCAGACAACCATCCTATCATTAGAATGGGAGTTAAACAAGTATTGAACAATGCGAGTGGAATTGAAGTTGTAGATGATGTTTCAACTACTTCCGAGCTTTTTAAAAGGCTAGGTACAACTTCCCCTGATGTGGTAATGTTAGAAATGGACATTCCAGAAATTAATGGTATTGCCACTTTAAGGAGAATTAAAAAGGAATATCCTGATGTGAGGGTGTTAATGTACAGTGGACAGTCTGAAGATGTCTATGCACTGAGTACTATTAGGGCTGGTGCATTTGGTTACCTTTCAAAGGCATCAGATGTTGACTATATCATTTCTGCTGTGAGGAAGGTGAGCGAAGGAAACATGTTTATCACAAATGAACTTGCGCAACGATTGGCTTTCGATGAAAGTACTCAAAAACCTCGTAGATTCTTTAGAAAACTATCCACTAGGGAGGTCGAAGTTCTTAAATTATTGGCCAGTGGAAAACGTAACAAAGACGTTGCTGAAGGTCTTAACCTAAATGAAAAAACGGTGAGTACCTACAAGGCACGTTTAATGAAAAAGTTGAATGTTGACAACATGGTTGACTTATTACAACAAGCCAAAGCTTTAGAATTGTATTAAACCAAAGAAGTATAAGTGTTTTAAACCCTGACCAAAATGGTCGGGGTTTTTTGTCTTTACTATCCAAACAAGTCAAATAACATAACCGACTCAGCGCATCTATGAGAGTACCCTATTCAATTTTTTATTCAGGAGTTGATTCAATTGCAGATAATTCATAATCTCTTCCAAGGTCTCGCTATTGTCTCCGGTACTTTCCTCCGTACTATGCTGCAAAGTCTCCATTCTTCTTTTAATCAGGTAGCATCTAAGCGTCAGTATGGTTTCGCTGACCAATTGCGACACGCCTATTTTTTTCTCCTTCGGATAAATATCCTTGCTTTCCCAATTATGTAGCATGTACTTTTCTTCCTCCATTAAAATCGAGGATATCTCAGCTACCATTTCCTGATCCAAATCTGCTATGAATGTATTGATGGTGAAATCTTCCTTATGATTTAAATCTTCAATTAACTTGTAATAAATAGTTTTGAAATGTGGATTCGTAAGTTCAATTTCATCATCTTGAAGGTCCAAATAAATCTTTTCATATACTTTTGATTCCAGAGATTCTGGTTCTAAAATCAAATCGCCATCTTTATTCTCTTTCAAGACCAAGTCTTCAAACTGCTCCAATTCATTTCCATAAAGCAACAACAGTTCAATAATCTTTCGTTCCAGTTCGTATTGCACATCTACCTTTTCCGGTAAGGGTTCATTCTTTACAACATCAAATGCCTTTTGCTCTGGTTTTACCCGTTTTGAGGCGTCTGCAAGGTCTTTTTTTCCTATTTGTGCCAGGGTATTGAACAAAACAGCCTCAGAAATATTCATGATTTGCGCACATTCCTGAATGTAGATTTCCTTTTTAATGCGATCTGGAATCTTTGAAATACTATGTACTATATCACGGACCGTATCTGCCCTTTTTATGGGGTCATTGGCAGCTTCTTCAACCAATAAAGATGCTTTGAATTGGATAAAATCTTTTGAATTCTGCTGTAAATATTGAACAATAGCATCAAGTTCATTGTTTTTGGCAAAGCTATCCGGGTCTTCCCCTTCTGGAAAAGTACAGACCTTTACATTCATTCCCTGCTCCAAAATTAAATCGATGCCTCGAAGCGAGGCGCGCAGACCGGCCGCATCACCATCAAACAATACGGTAATATTTTTGGTCAACCTATTGATCAAACGTATTTGCTCTGGCGTTAATGCCGTACCACTAGAAGAAACCACATTATGGATACCGCGTTGATACATCTGTATAACATCGGTATAACCTTCAACCAAATAACAATTATCCTCTTTGGCAATAGCCTGTTTCGCAAAATAAATCCCATAAAGGACCTTGCTTTTGTGATAAATACTGCTTTCTGGGGAATTCAAATATTTCGCGGCCTTCTTATTATTTGTTAAAATACGCCCGCCAAAACCCAAAACGCGTCCGCTCATAGAATGGATAGGAAACATAACCCTGGCCTTGAACCTATCGAACTTTTTGGGATTGTTGGGATTTTTATCGTCTTTCCGTACGATGGTAAGCCCCGTTTTTTCAAGATAATTCAGCTTGTACCCTTTATCTAATGCAGCGGTTGTAAAACCATCCCATTGATCTAAACAATAGCCCAGGCTGAACTTCTTGATAGTTTCATCTGTAAATCCCCGTTCTTTGAAATACGTTAAGCCTATGGCCTTTCCCAATTCAGATTCCCACAACATTTGGGAAAAATAGCCTTGGGCAAATTCAGAAACCAGGTACATGCTTTCACGCTCGTCAGCTTCCTGCTTTTGCTCATCAGTACGTTCAGTTTCTTCTACCTCAATGTTATACTTCTTTGCCAGGTACTTGATGGCTTCCGGATAGGTGAAATGCTCATGCTCCATAAGAAAGGCCACCACATTACCCCCTTTTCCACTGCTAAAATCCTTCCAAATCTGCTTTACAGGGGAAACCATAAAACTTGGAGTTCGCTCGTCGGAAAACGGACTAAGCCCCTTAAAATTGGATCCTGATTTCTTCAATTGAACAAAATCGCCGATAACCTCCTCTAAGCGGGCGGTTTCATACACTTGGTCTATAGTCGATTTTGAAATCAAAATAATACTGTTAGGATTGCTAAAAATAACAAAAATAGAGGTGTTCTCGTAACGAAAAATTGACCCTTATGGTAATTTCGTATTCAATGCCAAATTAAGTAGATTTATATTCTAATACCCATTTAAAATGTTTCTATTTTTCGGCACGAGGCCAGGTAAGGAAATAATTCGAGCATTGCAGGGTGTGCGTTGTGCTTTCTGTAATCAAAAGGATACGTTGACAGTTTTCATCCAATCAAACTATTTCCATTTATTTTGGATCAAACTTTTTAAAATTTCCAGACATGAAATGATTGAATGCTCTCACTGCAAAAGGGTTTATTATAAAGAGGAATTTACTAGGGAAATGAAGGATGCCTTAAAAGATAAGCTGTCCCTATCAAGAAAATGATTACCGCTGCTATCTACCGAAAATCAGGTTAGCAGGAACAACAAAAGCTGAGAAATCTTGGTTTTATGCCAAGGATTCATCTTGCCTATAAATCAAATCGAAGTCCTAATGCGATAATATTCTGTGGTATTGCAGCGTTTTTGAAGATAGGATTAAGGTCATATTTGGCATACAATAATACCCCGTCATACCCAATGTACGCATTTAAGCCATAGATAAGCTCATTGGTATTGAAACCACCCCGCTGAATAGTCTTTACATTATCCCCGTTTCTGTTGTATTTTAACACTTGTCGCGAACTCATATTGAAGCCGCCAAAGACACCAATACCTACACGGAATTGGTTGGTCAAGGAATATCGAACCGTTCTACTGGTTTTGTGCACTTTGGACGGACCGAATTCAAAGTAGATCGGGAATACTAAATTATCCATCCTGAATTTGGATTTTCTTAGACCATATTCAAATTCCTGTAATTCAACTTGTCCATCCTGTATCACAAAATATTGGTTGCCTTTAGGTTTTAAGCCATTAAACTGAAAAGAAAATCCATAATTAAAACGTACAAAGTTTGATTTTTTAAAAATCCTTGTTCTCCATGACCAGCCAATTTCAAAAAATCGACTACCCCCTATTTTGTAAGGTGAATCATTAAGTGATTGCCCCTCGAATAATGCATTATTGAAACC